>JAJBVR010000030.1 GCA_020859725.1 Clostridiales bacterium
GTATTATAAGTGTACGCACCGCAAAGGCATATATCCGCATTTTCTTTTTCGCATTTCTTATAAAGCGCCGATAATGCGCCGGCTTCAAAAAAATCATCGGAATCCCAAAAAACCAAATATTTGCCTTTTGCGTGCTTTATCCCGTTGTTTCTTGCCGCTCCGGCAAAAAGATTTTGCTGCCTTAAAACAGAAATTCGGCCGTCTTTTTCAGATAATGCGGTTAATATTTTAAGAGAATTATCCGTTGAGCCGTCATCAACGCAAATAATTTCAATCTCCTTTAACGTTTGATTTATAACGCTTTCAAGACATTGCTTAAGATATTTTTCCGAATTGTAAACCGGAATTATAACAGACACTTTAATGTTTTTCATTTGCACATATCCTTTGGCAATATGCTTTTACTGTATAGCAGTACAATACCCATATATTGTATATTATAATAAAAATAAAGTCAACAGTGAGAAAGAAAGAGCATTTGTAAATTTTAATGTGTTGATATTGGCTGTGTGATATGATAAACTTAATTTAAGCTAAAAATTTATGTAAAGGGTTATAATTATGAATACAGCAGATGAGTTTAAAAGGAAATTCAACACTTCGGAAACCCCGCTTTCCGTTTACTGCCCGTATAGAATTGCGCCCGTCGGCGCTCATTCTGATTATCAGCACGGGCTTATTTCGGGCTTTGCCATTGACCACGGTGTGGAAATTGTTTTTTTGCCGTCGTCAAACGGTGAGGTTAAAATTTACAGCGGTAATTTTAAAGGCTGTGCATGCTTTTCGGCCTATGAACTTCCTCAAAGAAATTATGATTGGGGGGATTTTGCAAAAGCGGCGTTTGTTTCCTTAAAGAGGAAATACAGAATTGACAATGGGCTTTTTGGGTATATTTACGGTAGTCTGCCCGTCGGCGGTTTATCATCCTCGGCGGCGGTGCTTATTTCATACATATGTGCAATCTGCAAAATAAACGATATAAGCTTAACAAAATCCGAATTAATAGATTTTGCGCTTTATGCGGAGCATGATTATCTTGAAATGAATGTGGGAAAAATGGATCAAAGCTGTGAGGTTTATTCAAAAAAGAATCATCTTTTGTTTTTGGACACTCTTGATGATTCCTATAAATTGATTCCCACTAATCCCGATATGCCCGATTATGAATTTGCCGTTGTTTTTTCCGGCAGGGAAAGAAAGCTGGCAAACACGGCGTTTAATTCCAGAGTTGATGAGGCAAAGGCTGCCTCATTTGCGCTTAGGGCGTTTGCGGGAATCCCTTACGGAAGTTTTAAGGATTCGTATATGCGGGATGTGCCGAAAGAGGTTTTTGATGAATACAAGGATAAAATCCCGCCGGCGTGGCGCAGGCGTGCCGAGCATTTTTACAGTGAGTTCAGCCGCGTTCAAAGAGGGGCAAAAGCTTGGGAACAGGGTAATATAGAGGAATTCGGAAAAATTATGTTTGAATCGGGATATTCTTCGATTTATAATTGGGAAACAGGCTCAAAGGAGCTGCAAACTCTTTATGAAATTATGCTGAAATGCAGCGGAATATACGGCGGGCGATTCAGCGGCGCCGGCTTTAACGGCTCTTCAATCGCGCTTGTTAATCCGCAAAAAAAAGAGGAAATTTCAGCATTTTTAAGGGAGGAATATTTAAAGGTTTATCCTCAGTATAAGGATGATTTTTCCGTTCATTTCTGTAAAACTCCAGATGGGGTGCGGGTCTGATTTGCTTTTATTATTTTCATTTTCTGAATTTTTATAAAAAACGCTTGATTTAAAGCATACTTTAACTTGTATTATAAAATTAAAAGGTTTAACGGATGTTTCGGTGAGGAATTACACCTTTGAATTAATTTTGCCAAAAACTTGCATGCGTCATAATTTCAGGTTGTCCGATTACCGTTATAAGCTTTGACTTGTGATGATTATTTTTATAAAGAAAGAATAATGGAATACTATGAAAAATTCAGAATATAGCGATTGTTCGGCGTTTCCAAAAGATATAAAAGAAGCAAATGCCGAAATCGCGGAAATTTTTGATTCTTTTGTGTTTGGTGATGTTATCAAAGAAAATATTTTGGATGAAAAAACAAGACAAACGGCGGTGTTGGCCTCGTTTATAGGCTGCGGGGCCGTTAAAGAATTTAAAATTATGCTTGGGAAAGCTTTGTATACCGTATTACCCCCCCGCTGAAATATGTGAAATTGTTTACCAGGTAATTCCATATTCGGGAATAGGAAAGGCGCTTGAATTTATTGCCGCGTTGGATGATATATTAAGAGAAAAGGGCGTTTCACTGCCCCCCTGAAAGTATGAAAACCACAAATTCGCAAACACGCCGTGAACGCACAACGCAGGCACAGGTGGATATATTCGGGCCGCAAATGGCTGATTTTTATAAATCAGGCGCAGCTGAAAGCCGGCATATAAATTTATAGCTGGCACAGAATTGCTTTGGGGATTATTATACCCGCGGAGGATTGAATTATAATCAAAGAGAAATGATAACCTTTTTCCTGCTTGCGTCCATGGGAGGCTGTGAACCTCAGCTGATAAGCCATGCGGCTGCAAATATTAAAATAGGAAATGATAAAAAATTTTTAATCGCGGTAATTTCCAAGCGCCTGCCGTATATCGGATATCCGAGAAGTTTAAACGCTCTTAATTGTGTAAACAAAGCGGCGGAGCAGTAATATATAAGCCGCTGAAATCATTTGCTCATTGTGCAGAAAGTTCGGATTATAAAATTTCCGCACACCGTATAATTTTGAAAAGCGGAGCATATCTTGCATTTATAGAGTAATCCATATATGTTACTGCGGCTGAGAAAAGAAAAAAGCTAAACCCCGCGGAAATATCAAATTTCCGCGGGGTTTTATATTAATTTCCGCAAGTGTTTTGCCGGGAATTTCAATTCCTGCAAATCGTACCGCCGGCGTAACATATTTTGTTAGGAGTGGGGTTGACCGATTTATCAAAAATTTTAACCGATGCTTCAATCATCGGTTTTTATTCATCCCATTTCAGTATTGTTTTGCCGAATGATTTTTGCGTGTCCTTTTCAAAAGCGGATTTTATATCGGCAACGGTTCGCACCGTGTTTACGGAGCTGATAAGATTTCCCAGATAATCTATTATCTCCGGATTTGATTTATACAGCTCTATCGTTTTAACAAAATCACATACTCCGCTTCTTGAAGAACCAAACATCCTAAGCCCCTTTTCAAGAATCATACGTGTGTTTATGGGCACGGGATATTCGGAAACGCCTAAAATTGAAATAGTTCCCTCCGGGTTTATTAAATCTATTATTTGTTCTATTGCAGCCGGGCTTCCGTTCCCTCCCACGCATTCAAACGCGTGGTCAATATGCAGTTCCCCGGGAATATCGGTAATCATAAAGGTTTCGTCTGCAAAAGTAAAATCGGCAAGCTTTTCCTGGGACGTTCCGAAAACGAATATTTTTGAATCGGGAAATCTGTGCTTTAATAACAGCGAGGTTATATATCCCAGGTTTCCGTTTCCCCAAACTCCTATTGAATTTCTTATCGAATGTTCAATTTTGTCAAAGCGTGAAATCGTGTGCATTGAAACGGAAACGATTTCCGTGAACGCCGCAACATTCAAATTAATATCTTTCGGCAGTCTGACAAGCCTTTCCGGCTCTATTTCAACATATTCCTGAAGAAATCCATCCATAGACGAGCCGCAGAATTTTGATGATCGCAGATAATTTTCGGCAATCACATCATTTTTTTCAATGGGCTTGTTGGGAATCATAACCACTTTTTCGCCGCTTTTGAAATTACCGCCGCAGTCAAACACAACCTCTCCTATGCCCTCGTGAATAAGCGCCATGGGAAGCTTTTCGGCAAGGATTTTAGCGTCTCTTGTGCCGAGATAATAGCGCATATCGGCGTTGCATATTGAAAGGTGAGTAGGCCTTACGATAACATTTCCTCTGAAAAGTTCAATGTTTTCAAAGCAAATTTCAAATCTGCGCGGCGCGGCAAGTCGGTAAACTGTGTTTATCATTCCTCATCCTCCAGCAAAGATTTGGCTATTTTCAAATCATAAGGATACGTTATTTTTATATTAAATGTTTCGCCGTCTGTAAGAGCCACCTTTTCGCCTTTCAGCACAAAAATTTTAGCGGCGTCAGTTAAAATTTCCTTTTCTTCATCTGAAAGCGTGCTGTAAAGCTTTTTTAATTTAAGCGCCTTGAAAGACTGCGGAGTCTGCCCCTGATACATTATTTTTCTGTTTGGAATACCGCTTATAAATTTTTCATCTGCGGATTCAACAATGGTGTCTGTGGCGGGCACAACAGTGTCGCACGCTCCGTATTTTCTGCATGCTTCTATATTTTCCTTTATTATTCTGTGGGTAACAAAAGGCCGCACTGAATCATGCGTAACGATTATTGTGTTTTCATCAAGCGTTCCTTCGGATTCAATAAAATCAACGGCTTTCATAATAGTTTCATTTCTTGTGTTTCCGCCTTCCGTTACAATTACTTTGCCGTCCGCCGGCGCTATATATTTTTTTATAAGGTTTTTTGTGTGCTCAACCCATTTTTCCGGGCAAAGAACAATTACCTTTTCAAAATCGGGGCAGGTAAAAAATTTTTCAATGGTGTAAATTATTATCGGTTTTCCCTTAAGATTCAAATATTGCTTTGGCTTTTCGCCGCCCATTCGGGAACCGATTCCGCCCGCAAGAATAACTCCGTAAATCATTAATATCTCCTTATAATTTTATATTTCTATTTTATCTTAAAGCTTTATACATTTCAAGAATATTTTCCTTTGTAAGAGCAATCGGATTTCTTTCCATAAGCATACTCATACTTTTTTCCGCAAGCTCGTTGATTTGCCCGTCCGTTGTGCAGCCGATTTCCGAAAGGCGCGTTTTCATATGCATTCTTTTTTTCATTTCATATATTTCGTTCGCCATATCATAAGGGGTTTTAAATCCGCAGGATTTTGCAAATTCTTTTATTCTGCCGTTTTCATCTGCATTGTCCGCGTTGAATTTTATAAAATAATCAAGTGTAAAGGCGCACGCTTCTCCGTGCGGAATGCCGTAAATATTGGTAAGCGGAAAAGAGCAGGCGTGGCTGCCTGTTGTGCGCGGGTGTGAAAAAGCAACTCCAGCAACTATGCTTGCCTCCGCCATTTTTTCGCGCGCCTCAAGATTTTTCGGTTCGTTGTAAGCGGTTTCAAGATATTTAAAAACAAGCTTTGCGCTGTGTACAGAGCAGGAGGAGCATATAGGCTGGTTAAGTGTGCTCCAGTAGCTTTCAACCGCGTGGCTTAAAACATCCAGCCCGGTTGAAGCTGTAACCCGCGGCGGAACAGTTAAAGTAAGCTCCGGGTCTATAACGGCAATTTTCGGATACATAGCCGGGTCATTCATAGGCTGTTTTAAATTTTTATCCAAATCGGTAAGTACCGAGATATTTGTAACCTCGCTTGCGGTTCCGCTTGTTGTGGCAAAAGCAATCATGGGTATTGACTCTTTTGGGTCAACAGGTTTTCCCTGCGTGTGATATGCAGAAATTTTATCTGTTCCTTTGGCTATGGCGCAGGCTGCCTTGCAGCAGTCCATAGGCGAGCCGCCGCCCAAAGCAACCGCGAAATCAGCGTTTATTTCCCTTAATAAAGCAACGCAGTTATCCACGTTTTCAGTCGTGGGATTTGGGCGTATATCTGTAAAAACAGCTTTTAAAGCTCCGTTTGAGTTTTTTATAAATTTCTCTGCTTCTCCGTTTGCCGCAACGCTTTTTGAGCAAACCAAAACTCCGCGCTTCCCGTTAATTTTTTTTATATATTCACCTATATTATGCCTTTTTCCGCTGCCGAATATTATTTTTACCGGCAAGTTAAATACCCATTCCATATTTATAACCCCAATCAATTAATATTTACTTAATTTTACCACTAAAGCAATTATCAATCAAGGCGCAAATTAATTTGATATTGAAATGAAACTTTTTATGCATTATAATAACCGATAAATTAATTTATTTTTGCGGTAATTATATTCATCGGGAAAGGAAACGCAGCGGAAAAATGAAAAAAATTATCTTATTCTCATACCCGGGCGGCGTGCTGCCTTGCATATATAACACAGGCGGTGGCGGCAACATTTTTGCCTTTGCTTTTTGTTCATTTTCAAAGTGAATTCGGTTTTTCACTTAATAGCTTAACGGTATTAATTACAGTAACATTTATAACAGAAATCGTTATTGATGCCTTAAGTCCGTTTTTCATTAAAAAAATCGGCTACAGAAAATCAATGATATTAGCAAATATTCTTTCATTTTCAGGTTTTGCGGGGCTGTCTTTTTTGCCTGATATTTTTCAAAATCATTATATTGGCTTCCTGGTAAGCGCTGCGCTTTATGCAATCGGGGGCGGATTTGACGAGGTGTTGGTTTCGCCTATTGTTGAGGCATGCCCAACAAAAAATAAGGCCGCCGCCATGAGATTTGTGCATTCGGCATTCTGCATTGGCTGCGCGGCGGTTGTGCTTGGCTCAACTTTATTTTTTAAAACCGCAGGTATTGAAAACTGGCGTTTTCTCGCCGTTATTTGGGCTGCCGTTCCTCTTTTTAACGCGGTTTATTTTTGCTTTGTGCCGATACGAACTTTGGAGGAGGAAAAGGGCAGAGGAAAATTTTCGGATATGATTAAAAATCCGCTTTTTTGGGTTTTGGGCGGAGCAATGGTATGCACCGGTGCAAGCGAGCTTTCAATGAGCCAATGGGCTTCGGCTTTCGCGGAATCCGGGCTTCACGTGTCAAAAACAACGGGCGATCTTTTGGGTCCCTGTGCGTTCGCGGCGCTTATGGGTGTTTCACGCGTTATTTACGGAAATGTGTGCGGCAAGGTTGATATTATAAAAATTATGATGTGCGGCGCGCTTTTGTGCATCGCTTCATATCTAACCGCTTCTCTTTCGGAAAATCCGGTTTTGGCGCTTATAGGCTGCTGTGTGTGCGGAATTGCCGTTGCGCCTATGTGGCCGGGCGCTTTTTCCCTTGCGGCAAAGCATATTCCCAATGCTTCCACTGCAATGTTTGCCGCGTATGCCTTTTTGGGCGATGTTGGGTGTACGGCCGGGCCTACAATGGTTGGCGTTATTTCGGGAAACAGCGATGATAATATTTCAAAGGGCTTAATTTGGTCTGTAATTTTTCCTGCGCTGATGTTTTTATGCCTCATCTTTGTTAAAAGGCTTTCAAAAAGCAATGTAAAAATCAGAAAAAAATAAAGTTGCCTCCGGTATGATATATAAAATTGTTTTAATATATTTTATTGTGCATATTGCACTGCAAAGCTTTAAATTTTATGTGCAAAACAAACAATACAATTGCATATGAAAATAATATTAATATTTTTTTGTGGAATTATAGTTGATTTATATAAAAAATTCTAATATAATATGATTTGTTATATAATAGCGACGGAATCATCTGAATTTTATTTTGGTGTTTATTTTCCGCCCGGAAAGAGGTGGTTTTTTTTGGAAGAACAGGATCTTTTGGCGCAAGAAGAAGCGGAGTTTGATAAACTTGCATATACAAAAAAGCGTTATCTTACTCCGAAAGAAATTGCCGCCTATGTTCTTGTTAATTTCGGTCAAAAAAATTTAAGCCAGTTTGTAAATGCTTATAAGGAATTTTTTATTGTTCAATTTCTTAAGCTTAATACAACCGCTTATGCTTACATAAATCTTTTCGCGTCAATTTATGACGCGTTAGATGACACAATTTCGGGATTGATAATTGACCGCACACGTACACGCTGGGGCAGAATACGCCCGTTTTTTATAATTCCTATTCCTCTTTGGGTAGTAGGCGGAATAATGATGTTCAGCGCTCCCGATATTTCATCCGGCTCAAAAATCGCGTGGGTGTCAATCGCCATTGTTATTTACGGGCTCGGAATGAGCTATTTCGGCGCATGGAATCTGATGATATATAATATTACGCCCAACAATGACGAGCGTAATAATCTTATAACAACAAGCAAGTTTTTTGAACTTTTCGGAACCTGGATGCCAAGCTTTGTGCCCGTTTTGGCTCAGTTCCTGCCAAAGCTCAATAAATCAATAACAATGAAAGGCGTTTATACGGGATTTGCGTATTTTATGATTATACTGGCGACGGTATTTTCCGTGTTTGGCTTCTTTAATATGCGTGAAAGAGTTCCGCTCCAGTCCAGGGAGGAAATGAATGAAACCTCCGTTTTGGAATCTATAAAGCAGATATTTACAAACAGACCTCTTTTTGCGATTATTTTTGCAGATTTCTTTAATAATTTCAAGGCGGTAGGCGGTTCATCGGAGCAATATTTCTGGCTTAATAACACCGGAAACCTTGCAAACCAAACCCTGTGTGGATTGTTTACGGGAATACCAAACTATCTTATGGTGCCTCTTTCCGCTAAAATGGTTAAAAAATTCGGCGCCAGAACAACGGCGATAATTGCCGGTGTGTTTGGGGGAGTGGCTTATACTCTTTTATTTATAATAGGCTACCATCCGTTTGGGCAAACCTTCAGCGATAATATGATATTAAATCTGATTTGGGTTATTTTTGCGCTGACGATATGCGGCCTGCCGAATAAAGTTATTAACGTTGTGGGCCCGATTTTATGCGCCGAAACTTTTGATTATATGGAGTGGAAGCACGGCTTAAGAAACGAGGCGCTTGTAACAACGGTTCAGGGCTATTTCACAAAGCTTGCCTCCTCTGTTACCGGCTGGCTTTCCGGTATGGTGCTTACTTGGATTAATTATATTCCGCTTACGGATTCGCTCGGAAATGCCATTCCGCAAACAGACCCCTCAATGCTGAACGGAATTTGGGCTGTATTTTGCCTGCTGCCCGCTCTTGCCAGAGGGATGTACGGATTGTCGTTTTTCCTGTATCCTATTCACGGAAATCTGCGTGATGAAATGATTTCCGAACTTGCCGATATACGCGCCGCAAGGCTTGAGGAGCAGGAAGCGGTCCGCAAAGCAAATTTCGGCGGAAATGATAAATAATATGTTTTTTAGTAAAAAATAAAAAGCCGATGTAATTCTCATCGGCGCACGGATAAGTTGATATATAAAACGCCGCTTAAACCATTTTGGTTCGGGCGGCGTTTTTAATATGCGTTTGTAAGAAATGATTTAACTTATTCTTGCCTCCAGCCTGTATATGGGGCAGCCGAGTTCGGAAAATTTTTTCTCATATTCCGTAACAATGTTTTCTTTAAAACTGCTTTTATGTAAGTCCAGGCTGATATTTTCCAGCTTAAATCCGCAGGCTGAAAAGCTCTCTATTGAAAATTCAAAAAATGCATATTGTCCGTTTTCTGGCATATAACGGCGTTATCGCTCATTATTTTTTTATATATTTTTAAAAAATTGCCGTGGGTTAATCGGTGCTTGGCATATTTCGCTTTCGGAAAAGGGCAGCTGAAATTAAGAAATATTTGTGAAATGCTGTTTTTCGGTATGTATGACGGCAGGTATTCCGCATTGCATTTCATAAATTTTATATTGCCGATTTCAGCTTTTTCAGCGGTTTCACAGGCTGTTACTATAACGTTTGCAACACGCTCAACTGCCAGCACGTTAATTTCAGGGTGCGTTTGGGCATATGTGCAGGCAAAAGCGCCTTTGCCGCAGCCAATTTCCAAAACCACGGGGTTTGAATTTTTGAAAATTTCTTTAAAATCCAAAAGTGAATCTGCTTTTTCGGCATTTTGGAAGTTTAAATCTTCATTAACGCAGTCTATTAAATATTCTTTGCATTCCAAAAGCCTTGATTCAAGATTTTTCTTTCTTCTCATTCTCATTTAATCAATCTGCCTTTTATTTCAAATTATAATTGCGCAGTTGCGCCTCAAAGTGATTTGCTTATAGATTTTATATCAAAAATCAAATTTATGCAAGTGGAATATTTAATTGTTTAAATTAACATTTTTGCGGATAATATTATTGAAATAATTTATAAGGAGAGATTTAAATGCCTGATTCAGACACAATAAAATTGCTTCGCGAATGCAATTCGGGAATAAAAATGGGTGTGGAATCAATAGAAGATGTTCTGGATAAAGTTGGAAGCAATGATTTAAAACACACTTTAAACGAGTGTATGGAAAAGCATCAGAGCCTTGGAAGCGAAACAAGAAAAATTCTTAATTCTTACGGCGGTTCGGGGAAAGAGCCAAGCCTTATGGCAAAGGGAATGAGTAAAATTAAAACGGAGCTTAAAACAGCCGTTATGCCCGGTGATTCTACCATAGCGGATTTGATTACTCAAGGCTGCGATATGGGAGTTAAATCGCTTAACCGTTATCTTAATGAATACAGGGGAGCGGAAAATCAGGCAAAGGATTTGGCGAAAAGGCTTATTAACCTGGAAGAACAGCTAACAACAGATGTTGCCCCGTATTTATAAATTAAAGAATAAATTTCTGTTTGTAACAGGAGTTTCGGCGTGCAAAAAATTCCGAATTATAAATTTCCGGCGCCGCCGAATTTCAGGAAACGGAACAGAATTTTTGATTTTGTAAAGATAGCCTGGCAATAATACTGCTGCTGAGCAAAATGCAAAAAATCAACCCCAGCGGGAATTCAATTTCCCGCGGGGGTTGATTTTCATCGCCGCAAAGCGCTTTGCTTAAACATCCAACTTTTGAAACTGTATAATGCCGCAATATATTTTGCTCGGCTTGGTTCAACCGGCTATCAGCAATCTGAATGCTGTGCAGAACGCCGTGTTTGTTTATGTATCAAATTATTGTTCCGCCGCCCAAAACGTAATCGCCGTCATAAAGCACAAGCGCCTGACCGGCGGCAACAGCCCGCTGAGGTTCGTCAAAAACCACTTTTATGGTATTTTCATCAAGCTGAAAAGCGGTTGCCGGCTGTTCTTTCATATTATATCGAGTGCGCGCTTTTATTCTTACGGGCTCGGTGATTTCATCGGTTGAAATCAGATTTATATCATTTGCCGTAACCTCTTTTGTAAAAAGCTCTTTGTTTGAAGATAAAATAACTTCGTTTTTATCCAAATCCTTTTTATAAACATATAAAGGTTCGCTGTATGAAATTCCCAGTCCCTTTCTTTGGCCGATTGTGTATCTGATTATTCCGCGATGTTCGCCTATTGTTTCTCCGCCTATGGTTTTGAATTTGCCGTTTGGATATTTTTTACCCGTGTGCTTTTCTATGAAAGACGCATAATCCCCGTTCGGCACAAAGCAAATATCCTGGCTATCTTTTTTATCGGAATTTATAAATCCGTTTTCCTCGGCAATTTTTCTGATTTCGGATTTATTATATTTCCCAAGGGGGAAAACCGTGTGCATAAGCTGCTTTTGAGTTAATGTGTAAAGCACATAGCTTTGATCCTTGCCTGAATCGGCGCCTTTTTTAAGAAGGTATCTGCCAAGCTTTTCGGAATATTCAACAGATGCGTAATGCCCGGTAACAACACTGTCGCATCCAAGCTCTCCGGCACGCTGAAACAGCTTTTCAAATTTTAAGTATCTGTTGCAGTCTATACAGGGATTAGGGGTTCCGCCGTTTTCATATGTTTTGATAAATTTTTGAATAACCTTTTCTTGAAATTCATCTTTAAAATTAAAAACATGATAAGGAATGCCCAAATGAAAGGCAACGGAGCGCGCGTCCTCAATATCGTCAAGTGAGCAGCAGGTTTTTCCCACGCTTTCTCCTATAGTGTCATTATCATATAATTTCATAGTTACCCCCATGCAGGAATAACCGTATTCTTTCATTAAAAAAGCGGCAACGCTGCTGTCTACGCCGCCGCTCATAGCAATAAGCGCTTTTTTGTTCATATTTTAACCGCCGTATTCAATCATTTTATTAATGCATTTTTCAGCCTTCAGCCTTGTTTCCTCATCTAAAGTTATCTCCTCGCCGAATTCGCCCCCGCAGCAAAGGTAAACCTCAGGCAAGGTGGTTATTTTCATATTGTGGCAAACAAGATCCTTGGAAACGGGATAAAACTTTTTATCTGGGCAGTCATACTGCAAATGCTCTGTTATGCTGTTTTCTGTGCCTATAATAAATTCTTTTGCAGAGCTTTTTTTTGCATAATCCATAATGCCGGAAGTGGAACCCACGTAATCGGCGTGTTTAACTACATCCGGAGTACATTCCGGATGAACAAGAAAAAGTGCGTTGGGATGCTCTTTTTTTGCTTGGAGCACATTGCTTTCTCTGACGCGGCAATGCGTTGGGCAACCGCCGTGAACAAGCTTAATGTTTTTATTGGGGCACTGATTGGCAACGTATGTGCCCAAATTAATATCGGGTATAAAAAGGATGTCTTTTTCAGGCATATTATTTATAATTTTAACTGCCGAGGATGATGTTACGCAAACATCGCATATTGTTTTCAAGTCCGTTGTGGTATTAATATAAGCAACAACGGCGCGGTTCGGGTCTCTGCTTTTTAACTGCTCAATAAGTTCTTTATCCATCTGCTCCGCCATAGGGCAGCCTGCGTCCGGATTTGCAAGTATAACTTTTTTTTGAGGAGATAAAATTTTAACCGTTTCCGCCATAAAACGCACTCCGCACATAATAACCGTTTTTTGAGGCACGCTTTTCGCTTTAACCGAAAGAGCATAGGAATCTCCCACAAAATCTGCTATTTCGGAAATTTCTCTTGCTTCATATGAATGAGCGAGTATGCAAATATCTTTTTCCTTTTTTAAATCCAGTATTTTTTGCTGAAGTTCATAAACCGTCATATTAAATTCCAAAACCTTTCCGCCCGCAAAAGGTGTTTATCAATTCCGAATTAATTATCGGAAAATGCCGCAGTCTTTAAATTAATGCTGATTAATTAAAGCTTTGTTCGGCTTAAGGGGCTATATGATAAAATAAAATATTTTGCCGTAACTTTATGCAGCGCCTGAATTAAGAATAAAGAGCCGAACTATGCCGGCCCGGCTCTTTTGAATTAATCCTTTTTGCAGTGTTCGCAGTCGCCGCAATCCTTGAACAGCTCCGGATCATACGAAATATTATGCTTGTCATAATAATCCTTAACTGCGGCTTTAACGGCTTCCTCCGCCAAAACGGAGCAGTGAATTTTATGTGCCGGCAGCCCGTCCAGCGCCTCAACAACCGCTCTGTTTGAAAGCTCCAGCGCCTCGTCAACGGAATGGCCTTTAATCATTTCTGTTGCCATTGATGATGTTGCTATTGCCGAACCGCATCCAAAGGTTATAAAGCTTGCATCGGTAATGATATTATCCTTAACCTTAATATACATTCTCATTATATCTCCGCAAACGGCGTTCCCCACTTCTCCAATTCCGTCTGCATCCTCCATTTTGCCTACATTTCTTGGGTGTTCAAAATGGTCCATTACTTTTTCGCTATATAACATGATTAATCTCTCCTTTTGAAAGCTCATCCCAAACGGGGGACATTTCTCTTAAATATTCCACCACTTCGGGAACGCATTTAATAATATAATCAATTTCTTCCTGTGTGTTTTCTTCTGAAATGGTAAGCCGCAGAGAGCCGTGAGCAACTTCATGGGGCAATCCTATCGCAAGCAAAACATGGCTTGGGTCAAGAGAACCGGATGTGCACGCTGAACCGCTGGATGCCTCGATTCCTTTCATATCAAGCAAAAGAAGCAGGCTTTCGCCCTCAATGCCCTCAAAGCACATATTAACATTTCCGGGAAGACGCTTTTCAGTATCTCCGTTTACAACGCTGTGTTCAATAGTTGAAAGACCTTTTATAAGCCTGTCTCTTAAAGCGGAAACATATTTCGCATTTTTGTCAATATTATTACATGCGTCATCAAACGCCTGCGCCATTCCTACTATTGCCGGCAGATTTTCCGTGCCGGCTCTTTTTCCTCTTTCCTGAGCGCCGCCTTCAATAAATGACTGAAGCATGATTCCTTTTCTGCAATACAGCGCGCCTGTTCCTTTTGGGCCGTGAAATTTGTGAGCGGAAAGAGAAAGCATATCAATATTCATTTCCTTAACGTTTATGTGCAAATGCCCTGCCGCCTGAACAGCATCCGTGTGAAATAAAACTCCTTTTTCTTTGCATACGGCGCCTATTTCCGCTATGGGCTGTATTGTGCCTATTTCATTGTTTGCAAACATAATTGTAACAAGGCAGGTATCTTCTCTTATAGCGTCTTTAACTTCCTGAGCTGTTACGATTCCGTTCTTATGAACATCAAGCAAGGTAACCTCAAAGCCTTGCTTTTCCAGCTTTTTAAGAGTGTGAAGCACAGCGTGATGCTCAAAGGCGGTTGAAACAATATGCTTTTTGCCTTTTCTGGCGCCGAGTATGGCGCCGGTATTAATTGCCTGGTTATCGGCTTCGCTTCCGCCTGATGTAAAATAAATTTCTCTG
Source organism: Clostridiales bacterium (assembly GCA_020859725.1). GTDB lineage: Bacteria > Bacillota > Clostridia > Oscillospirales > Acutalibacteraceae > Eubacterium_R. The sequence goes on from JAJBVR010000030.1 coordinate 14,441, forward strand.
GGTTCCGCACCCAGATTTTTGGCAACTCTTTCCCTTGCGTCCAAAAGCTTTTCAGCGGCTTTTTGGCCTGTTGTGTGCAGGCTGCTTGGGTTTCCGTAATAAGTTTCAAAAATCGGCATCATCGCGTCAATAGCGTTTTTGCTGGTTTTCGTGGTTGCCGCGTTATCCGCATAAACAAACATTTCTGCAATGTCCTTTCATATAAATGTTGGGCCTTATGTGAATTAGCCATAACTAATAAAAGTTAATTCCCACTAAAGCACTATGATTATATAACTATGAATAACATTTGTCAATAATTAATTATATTATTATATATAAATTTACAATATATACAAATAAATTTCAATAGAAAAAACGCGTTGAAACGGAATTTTTTCCGAAACAACGCGTTTTCAGTATGATATTTATGAGAAAAGCGGAGTAGAAAGATAGCGGTCGCCTGTATCCGGCAAAATAACAACAATATTTTTGCCTTTAAATTCATCGCGCTTTGCAAGCTCTTTTGCTGCCCAAACGGCTGCGCCGCTGGAAATTCCAACAAGCACTCCCTCTGTTTTCGCAATTTTATTGCCAGTTTCAAAAGCGGCGTCATTTGGCACTTTAATTATTTCATCATAAATTTTTGTATCAAGGGTATCCGGTACAAATCCCGCGCCTATTCCCTGAATTTTATGTGCTCCGCCGTGACCTTCCGAAAGAACCGGTGAGCTTTCCGGCTCAACTGCAATTACTTTAATATTCGGATTTCGCTCTTTCAGATATTTGCCCACGCCGGAAAGAGTTCCGCCCGTGCCTACACCGGCAATAAAGGCATCCACTTTTCCGTCTGTATCTTTCCAAATTTCCGGACCTGTGGTTTCATAATGAGCCTTTGGGTTGGCGGGATTAACAAATTGACCTAAAATAACCGCGCCTTCGGTTGAGTTTTTTAATTCCTCGGCTTTTTCAATCGCGCCTTTCATTCCTTTTGCGCCTTCGGTAAGCACAACCTCGGCGCCGTATGCCTTAACAAGATTGCGCCTTTCAACGCTCATGGTTTCTGGCATGGTAAGAATAACCTTGTAACCCTTTGCGGTTCCAACACTGGCAAGACCGATTCCCGTGTTTCCGGAGGTCGGCTCAATAATTGTGGCGCCCGGCTTTAAAGTGCCGTCCTTTTCGGCGGCGTCTATCATAGCGTAAGCAATTCTGTCTTTTACAGAGCCTGCCGGATTAAAATATTCAAGCTTTGCAAGAATGTTGGCCTGCACATTTTCTGATTCAGCGAATTTGTTTAATTTTAAAATAGGAGTTTTGCCGATAAGCTCGGTAACATTATTATAAATAGCCATAATTT
>JAJBVR010000110.1 GCA_020859725.1 Clostridiales bacterium
GGGCTAAATTCTTTTATATAAAATAAAAACTCACGAATTTTTTACATTACGTGAGTTACTCTAAAATGGAGCGGCTGATGGGAGTCGAACCCACCTGTCAAGCTTGGGAAGCTTGCATTCTACCGATGAACTACAGCCGCACATTAAATTTGATTAATATTATATAACAAAACTATTATTTATTCAAGAAATATTTTTTGTTTATATTAATAATTTGAAACGGAGTGCGATATGAACGAAAACAATTTCAGCGGATTAGGAAAAATTTACTCTGAATTTCGCCCGAATTACCCTATTCAGCTTATTGATTTTATTTTTTCCGAAACCAAAATGAATAAAAACAGTATAGTTGCGGATATAGGTTCGGGAACAGGTAAATTTTCTTTGCAGATAATAAACCGTGTTAAAACTCTTTACGGAATTGAACCAAACAATGATATGAGAAAAGAGGCTGAAAAAGAATTAAATAAATTTAAAAATTTTATATCTGTAAACGCCGCAGCCGAAGACACGGGATTGGAAAACGAAAGTGTGAATTTTATTACCGCTGCGCAATCTTTTCATTGGTTTGATAAAAAGCAATTCAAAAGTGAATGCCGGCGAATACTGAAGCACGGCGGAAAAATTATTTTATTATGGAACAGCAGAAAAACAAATTCTGAAGCAGACTCCGAAAACGATATAATAAACCGAGCCTTCTGCCCTGAATACAAGGGATTTTCAAGAGGAATAAACAATTCCGGCAGCAGTGAAATTTCAGACTTTTTTAACGGAAAATACATTTTAAAATCATTTGAAAATACAATTTCATATGATTTACGGGGATTTATAGGGCGAAATCTTTCATCATCATATGCACCAAAAAAGGGCGAAAAAAAATTACGATGGATATATAAACGCTTTAACCTCATTATTTAACAAATACAGCATAAATGATACTCTTAATATTACATACACGGCAAACTGCTATATAGGAATATAATTAAGATTTAAAAATCTAACATATAACAATAAATCCGCGCATAAATATGCGCGGATTTATTGTTAAGGTTTATTTGTTTATCAATTCCTTAGCGCATTTTCCGGTAATATGTTCGGGAGTAATTTCAATCATAAGCAGATTATCAAAAAATCTTTTAATTTCCTTATCTGTTCCGCTCACCTTTGAAAGATATTTTTCCGAAAGCGCCATAAGAGTTTCCAGCTTATCTTTTTCCAAATCAAGTATACGCGCCTTACCGAAAACTATTACGCTTTTATAATACGTTGTGTATTCCTCGGGCTTAACATCATCCTTATCAACAACGCAAAATGAAACTTTTTCATTATTTGAAATTGCGTCTACTTTGTGACCCGCCAACGCGCTGTGAAAGTAGATTTTACCGCCGCTGTAAACAAAACTGAGCGGCACTGCGTAAGGATAATCGTCATCCCCCGAAACCGCGAGCACACCCGATGTTGCTTTTTCAAGAATATCGGCGCACTCTTTTTGTGAAAGCTGCTGATTTTTTCTTCTCATTTCCCTAAACATATAACACACTCCCGCGATTTAAAATAAAATTTAAAATTTTTAAATTTATTATTTGTATTTTTTAAGTTTATCATCATCAAAGCTTTCCAGGAAATCGTCATAGCTGCCTTTATAATCGGTTATATTTGAATTTGAAATTTCAATAATTCTGTTTGCAATGGTTTGGATAAACTGATGATCATGTGATGTGAAAAGCACTGTTTCGGGATATCTTATCAAGCCGTTATTCAAAGCCGTTATGGACTCCAAATCCAAATGGTTTGTAGGTTCGTCAAGCACAAGCACATTTGCTCCGCTGAGCATCATTTTGCAAAGCATACATCTGACTCTTTCACCGCCGGAAAGAACATTTGCTTTTTTCAACGCGTCCTCGCCGCTGAAAAGCATTCTTCCGAGCCATCCTCTTATATCCGCTTCAAGGGTTTGAGTTGTATATTGACGCAGCCAATCCACAAGGGTTAAATCAACGCCGTCAAAATAAGCGCTGTTATCGCTTGGGAAATAACTTTGAGTTGTTGTTACTCCCCATTTAAACTCGCCCTCATCAGGCTCTGTTTCACCCATAATGATTTTAAACAGAGTAGTTTTTGCAACCGCGTCTGAACCTACAAAAGCAACCTTTTCGCGAGGATGAATTACAAATGACACATCATCCAGAACTTTTCTGTCCCCTATAGTTTTACTTATATGGTCAACTCTGAGCAAATCATTTCCGCATTCCCTGTCCGGCTTGAAATCAACATAAGGAAAGCGGCGTGAAGAAACAGGCATATCAATCATTTCCAAAGCATCCAGCTGCTTTTTACGGCTTGTTGCCTGCTTTGATTTTGAAGCATTTGCAGAGAACCGCTGAATAAATTCCTGAAGCTCTTTAATTTTTTGCTCATTCTTTTTATTTTGATCTCTTTGCTGGCGCTGGCGCATTTGGGTGTATTCATACCAGAAATCATAATTTCCGGCATACATTTGAATTTTGCCGAAATCCACATCGCATATATGGGTGCATACTTTATTTAAAAAATATCTGTCATGGGAAACAACGATAACGGTATTTTCAAAATCCAAAAGGAAATCTTCAAGCCAGCGTATCGCGGATAAATCCAAATGGTTTGTAGGCTCATCAAGGAGAAGTATATCCGGATTTCCGAAAAGCGCTTTAGCAAGCAATACTTTAACCTTTAAATCAGACGGCAATTCCGCCATTTTAAGATAATGATACTCATCCGTTACGCCAAGCTTATTAAGCATAAATTCCGCGTCGCTTTCAGCGTTCCATCCATCCAAATCCGCAAATTCAGCCTCCAGCTCTCCGGCGCGTATTCCATCCTCCTCGGAAAAATCCTCTTTTGCATACAGAGCATCCTTTTCCTCCATAATTTCAATAAGCCGCGGATTTCCCATAAGCACCGTGCGCACAACTTCAAAATCATCATATTTAAAATGGTCCTGCTCCAAAACTGAAAGCCTTTCACCGGGCGTCATAACCACCTCTCCCTTTTGAGGCTCCAGCTCTCCGCTTAAAACTTTAAGAAAGGTAGATTTTCCGGCGCCGTTTGCGCCGATTATTCCGTAGCAATTTCCCG
>JAJBVR010000225.1 GCA_020859725.1 Clostridiales bacterium
ACATTATATAAGCATTGTCGTTCAAAGTCAAGCGGTAAAAGATTAATAAAAAATTAACTCCTGCCGTTTTTTGGCAGGAGAAGATTTTTGTAAAACAATTAAGCCTTGTTAAGCTTGGAAACAAGATTGCTCTTTTTTCTTGCGGCAGTATTCTTGTGAAGAAGATTTTTGGCGGCTGCTCTGTCAATTTTTTTAACAGCGGCTTTAACAACGTCATTTTTATCTTCTGCATTTGAATCAATAGCGATGTTTGCCTTTTTAATGGCTGTTTTAAGAGCTGTGCTTGCCGCTTTGTTGTTGGCGGCTTTTTTTGCTTCAACTTTAACTCTTTTTTTAGCTGATTTAATCTGTGGCATAATTTTCACTCCTTTAAACACGGATTTTTATATTAAATAAATATTCTGATAAATGCTAATGTATAGTAGCACAACTTAAGAAAAAATGCAAGTATTTTTTTGTTTTTTTGGGCATACTTTTATTAAAAATAATTAAATTGTCAGTAAATCAGGGTGGTAAAAATGCAAAATCGAACGGATTTGGCAGTGGAATGTTACGAAAATGTTGAAAAAAGCAAATTTAAAGATATAAGCGTTAAAAGCGGAAACGGAATAACAGTCGTGTCGGTTTTAGACAAAAGAGGAGAAAAGGAAATAGGAAAGCCTGTCGGAAAATATATAACGGTTGAAGTGCCGTCCTTTGCAAATGACACCGATATTTTTGACGGCAGGCTTGATAAAATTTCAAAAATATTAAAAAATCTGCTTCCGCCTGATTGCGACAATATTTTGGTTGCCGGTATTGGTAATATAGAAATAACGGCAGATGCTTTAGGCCCCAAAACAAATTCTTATGTTTTGGCAACCCGCCATATATCAGCTGAATTAAGAAAAAACATGGGATTCGGAAATTTAAAAAGCGTTTCATCCGTAAGCACGGGAGTTTTGGGGGAAACGGGAATTGAAAGCGCCGAAATAGTTAAAGGAATTGTTAATGTTATAAAACCATCATGCGTTATTGTTGTTGATGCGCTTGCCGCTTCCTCCGCCAAAAGGCTGGGAACAACCGTTCAGCTTTCAAACACGGGAATCTCGCCGGGTTCGGGAGTTGGAAATCACAGATTTGAAATTTCAAAATCAACTTTAGGCGTTCCTGTTGTTTCCGTGGAAATACCAACAGTTGTGTCAACACAGTTGATAAGCGAAGCAGAGGAAAATCCTATGTTTGTTACTCCAAGAGAAATTGATAAATTAACCGAGCAGGGTGCAAAGCTTATAGGAATGAGTATCAATACCTGCCTGCAAAGCGAAATAAGCGCCCGTGATTTGTATGCGTTGGTGGGATAAAAATTATTTTCGCTTCATATATATAATGTATATAAATAGATTTCATTTACACAGTGCTGTTTAATTATTGTTAATATTACATTATATATAGGGAGAATTATGAAAAGGGATATTATAATTTTCATTTCAAACATTGCCGCTGTTTTTGCTGTTGTGGGGATATTGATAAATGTTTCTCCTCTTATGAAAAATGAGATGGCGGGCTTTTCGGAAATGATTTTGAATTTTTCAGAACCTTATGACGAAATAAAATCGGCTTCAAAACAGGTTTCTTTAATATTTTCGGGTGAAAGTGTCAATAATAGTAATACCTCTCAGGAAGAGTCGGCAGAGGTTATGAACAGTATCAACACAGAGGACGGCTCTGACGATACGGATTTAACTGAAACTCCTGCCGATATAAAAGCGTTGATGGATGAAGAGGAAAAGGTTATCGGCTCTCAAAAAGTTAAGGGCAAAACAAGCGAGGCAAGTTACACGGGTGGCGGAACAATAGTAACTTATAATAATGTGCAGGTGCAAAGTAAAATTCCTGATGATTTTTATTCGCTTGATATAGAAAATCTTTTGAATCAAAAGGCGGATTTGAATATTGAGAATGCTTCAAAACCCACCGTTTTGATATATCACAGTCACACCACTGAATGCTACACTCTTCTTGACGCAGGTTATTATACAGAGTCCACCGACCTGAAAACCAAGGATATAAACAGGAATATGGTTCGGGTCGGGGACGAGATTTGTAAAATCCTTGAAGAAAAGGGAATAGGAGTTGTTCACGACAGGGAAATTCATGATGAATCATATAATGACGCCTATAATTCATCACGCAAATCCGTTCAGGAATATCTTGAAAAATATCCAACCATTGAAATAACCATAGATGTTCACAGAGACAGTATTACATACAAAAAACGGTACAAAGGTTAAGCCAACAACGGTTGTAAACGGTAAAAAGGCTGCCAGAATGATGATAATTTCCGGATGTCAGCATGGAAAAATTAAAAATTTTGAAAATTGGGAATATAATCTTCGCTTTTCAACGGCAGTTACAGATAAAATTAACGGAATGTATTCTGAATTAATGCGCCCTATCTTATTTTCCGAAAGAAAATATAACATGGATTTAACTAAAAATTCTTTTCTGCTTGAAGTTGGCACAGAGGGAAATACCCTTGATGAAGCCTGCTATTCCGGCAGACTTTTTGCTAATGCTTTGGCAGAACTGCTGCTGGATGAATACACAAATTAAATTCAGGCTGTAATCAGGGTATAAATAAACATCAAAATAAAGGAGCTGTAAAAAATGAAAAAACATCCTGTAATCACAATTCTGATTTTAGGCGCTGTTTTGCTTTCGGCAGGGGTTTGCGCCGCGTATTATAACACAAAAACCCTTGCCGTTGATGAAGACGCCGTTCTGTTCAGCAAAGATTCCGATGGAATAACAGTGCTGGATTATAAAATTTATTATAAAGACTTAAAGAATGTGTATGATAAAACAAATAAGTATCTTCCCAAGGAAGCGTGCTCAACCGCACCACATATTGTGGTGGAATCTCATTTCGCTTCTTATATAATGTATAAATAATATATTTTAATGATAAAAGAGGCGGTTTGAAACACTCAGAGCAGTGTGCAGAACCGCCCAAAAGTTTAAAAAACTTGAAAAAAAGTATTGACTTTCTGTTTCGCTTTTGGTATTATTACAAAGCACTCGCGAGAGGGCGGGTAAAAAGAAGGACCTTGAAAA
>JAJBVR010000127.1 GCA_020859725.1 Clostridiales bacterium
ATTATTACAATAAAAAACGAATATGATTTATTGGTGATTTATATGAAAAAAATTTGTTCTTTTATTTTAGCGGCGTTAACAGTATTTATTTTCCCGTTATCATGTTTCGCAGAGGAAACGTCTGATAATGACGTTGTGGAGGATTTTGCAAAATCTTCAATATTGATTTGCGCCGATACCGGAGATATTATTTATGAAAAAAACGCATACGAGCAGCTTTCTCCCGCTTCCATAACAAAAATAATGAGTATGCTGTTAATACTCGAAGCCTTAGACAGTGGAAAAATATCACTTGATGATGAGGTCACGGCAGGAGAAAATGCCGTTGCCATGGGCGGCTCACAAATATGGCTTGAACTCGGAGAAAAAATGACGGTTGATGAATTGCTTAAAGCAGTAATTATTGCTTCGGCAAATGATGCCTGCACTGCTCTGGGTGAATATGTTGCCGGTTCCGATTCGGCTTTTGTGTCAATGATGAATGATAAGGCAAAAGAGTTGGGACTCAAAAACACTAATTTTGAAAACTGCACCGGATTGGATGATACGGTTAAAAATCATTATTCTTCCGCATATGATTTAGCGGTTATAGCCGGAGAGGTTATGAAGCACGATCTTGTAAAAAATTACACAACGATTTGGCTGGATTATTTGCGCGGAGGAAAGACAGAATTAAACAATACAAATAAGCTTGTTAACAAGTATAACGGTATAACCGGCCTGAAAACAGGCACAACATCAAAAGCGGGCTTTTGCGTATGTGCAACCGCGCAAAGAGACGGAATGAGCCTTATCGCGGTTGTATTAGGCGCTGAAACAAGCGAACAAAGATTTCAAAGCGCCGAAAATTTGCTTGATTACGGATTTGCCAATTATCAGGTAATAGTTCCGCTGATAGATGAATCAAAAATAACCGCCGTAACCGTCAAAAATGGTGTGGAAAAATCAATAACTCCTGTTTACAGTGATTCCGATAAAGTTCTTGTTAAAAAGGGCTCCGGTGAAATAAGTTATGAATATAAAATAGATAAAACTATTTCCGCTCCTGTAAAAAAAGGCGAAACGCTTGGAGAAATTTGTATTTATTCCGATGAAACGCTTATTAAATCAATTAAACTGTATTCAAGCAAAGAAGTCGGCAAAGTCAGTCTTAATTACATATTAATAGAAATGTTACGTAATATTTAATATTAACTGTTGATTATAAAGTGTTTTTGATGTAAAATATAGCAAGTTATTTTAGAAAGAAGGAATAATATGCAGAATTTAAAATTAATCAGCAAGTATGCAGATAAGTTTGTTTCGGAAAAAGAAATTAAAGATATGGAGCCGCGTGCTGCCGCAGCACTTGATACTCTTGAAAATAAAAGCGGCGAGGGAAGCGATTTCCTTGGATGGATTGATTTACCAGCCGATTATGATAAAAATGAATTTTCTGAAATTGAAAAAGCGGCGGATTATATAAAAAAGAATTGCGATATTTTAATTGTTATCGGAATAGGCGGTTCATATTTGGGTGCGCGTGCCGTTATTGAAGCTTTAAAATCTTCAAATTACAATGCTTTGGCTAAGGATACTCCTCAAATATACTATATCGGAAATTCAATAAGCCCGTCAATGCTTACAGAGCTTTTGGATATATGCAGTGATAAAGATATTTGTGTTAACGTTATTTCCAAAAGCGGCACAACTACTGAGCCTGCTATCGCTTTCAGAGTTTTCAGAGAGCTTGTATACAAAAAGTATTCTTCCGAAGAAGCCGCAAAACGCATTTTCTGTACTACAGATAAGGAAAAAGGAACTCTAAAAGCGCTTGCGGACAAAGAAGGTTATAAAACCTTTGTGGTTCCGGATGATGTGGGCGGAAGATATTCTGTTTTAACTGCCGTAGGTCTATTGCCTATTGCCGCCGCCGGTATAAATATTAAAAAGCTTATGCTCGGCGCGGAATATGCAAAAAATTCGCTTAGCAGCAGAAATACGGATGAAAATGATTGCCTTAAATATGCCGCAGTTCGCAATTACCTGTATGAAAAAGGAAAAAAGCTTGAATGCTTCATTTCATATGAGCCGCGTATGGCTATGTTTAACGAATGGCTCAAACAGCTTTTTGCGGAAAGCGAGGGGAAAGACGGAAAAGGTCTTTATCCGGTGTCATGCATTTTTTCAACTGATCTTCATTCTGTGGGTCAGTACATTCAGGAAAGCGGTTCAAATCTTATGTTTGAAACGTGTGTTAAATTTAATAATCCGGCGGATGATTACACCATAAAAGAGGAAAAAGAAAATATTGACGGACTTAATTTTCTTGCCGGAAAAACTATGAGCTATGTTAACGAAAAGGCAAGGCAGGGAACTTTGCTTGCACATACCGAAGGCGGCGTGCCCAACATAATTCTTGAAGCTGATGGTATTGACGAAGAAAATTTAGGCTATATGATTTATTTCTTTGAAAAAGCCTGTGCGATTTCGGGATATATATTGGGAGTAAATCCGTTTAATCAGCCGGGTGTTGAAAGCTACAAAAAAAATATGTTTGCGTTGCTCGGAAAACCGGGTTATGAAAGTGAAAAAGAAAAACTTGAAAAAGAACTCGGTACATGATAATATATAATTGAAATTAATCCTTTGGAGGAACTGTAAATGATAAAACTTATTATTGGCAATAAAGGTTCGGGCAAAACCAAAAAACTTGTTGAGCTTGTTAATTCCTGTGTTGAAAATTCAGACGGAAATGTTGTTTGCATAGAAAAAGATCCGAAATTGACTTATGATATATCGTCAAAAGCAAGGCTTTTGGAAACGGAAACATACAGTATTAACGGATGCAAAGCATTTTACGGATTTCTGGCCGGAATTTGTGCCGGGAATTATGATGTTACGGATGTTCTTATTGATGCAACATTTAAAATTGTAGGCCGCGAATACGGAAAGCTTCCTCAGTTTTTTGATATGCTGTCCGAGCTTTCCGAAGCAACAGATGTTAATTTTTATTTCACAATCAGCTGTGATAAAGAAGATTTACCTGTTGAGATTTTTGATTACTGCAAAGAATTATAATTAAAGTTTTTCAGGCGTGGTTTTTC
>JAJBVR010000003.1 GCA_020859725.1 Clostridiales bacterium
ATATTATATTGTATTAGTTCTTGTTTTACAAGATATAATTTTATATGAAGGAGAAATATGTTATGAAAAGACAGTATAATGTGGGCGTTGTGGGCGCAACGGGTATGGTTGGTCAGCGCTTTATTACGCTTTTGGAAAACCACCCTTGGTTTAATATTGCCTGCCTTTCGGCGTCGTCACGATCCGCTGGGAAAAGCTATGAAAACGCGGTTGGTAAAAAATGGTGTATGGATACCGACATTCCTGAAAAAATTAAAAATATGCGCGTATATGACGCTTCAAATGACATTGATAAAATAACTTCAATGGTTGATTTCGTATTTTGTGCAGTTGATATGAAAAAAGATGAAATTAAAAAACTGGAGGAAGAATACGCAAAGCATGAATGCCCTGTAATTTCAAACAACAGCGCTAACCGCTTTACACCTGATGTTCCTATGGTGGTTCCTGAGCTTAACGCCGAACATATTCATATCATACCGGAGCAAAGAAAAAGACTTGGCACCAAACGTGGGTTTATAGCTGTAAAATCAAACTGCTCTTTACAATCATATGTTCCTGCCCTCTTCCCTCTTCATAAAAAATTCGGTGTTAAAGATGTGCTTGTTTGTACTTATCAGGCAATAAGCGGAGCGGGAAAAACTTTTGAAACTTGGCCTGAAATGATCGACAATGTTATTCCCTATATAGGCGGAGAAGAAGAAAAAAGTGAAAAGGAGCCGCTTAAACTTTGGGGCAAAATTGAAAACGGAGAAATTAAATTGGCAGATAGACCTAATTTTACCGCTCAATGCATCAGAGTTCCTGTTTCAAACGGTCACCTTGGCGCAGTTTTTGTTAATTTTGAAAATAAGCCAAGCAAAGAGGAAATGATTGATATATGGAAATCATTTAAAGGCAGAGCCCAGGAGTTTGAGCTTCCATCGGCGCCGAAACAGTTCCTTAATTATTTCAATGAGGATGACAGACCGCAGATTAAATCCGAAAGAATGCTTGAAAACGGAATGGCAATTTCAATCGGCAGACTCAGAGAGGATACTCAGTATCAGTATAAATTTGTATGCCTTTCCCATAATACTCTCCGCGGAGCTGCGGGCGGCGGTGTTTTGCTTGCAGAGCTCCTTTGCGCGGAAGGATATATAGATTAATTTAATTTTTGAAAAGGAGTTTTTCATAATGAAAGAACCTATTTTTACAGGAGCGGCAGTAGCCATAATCACTCCTATGAACGAAGACGGAACAGTAAATTACGAGGAATTCGGAAAATTTATTGACTGGCAGATTGAAAACGGAACAGATGCCGTTGTTATCTGCGGAACAACGGGTGAAAGCTCCACTCTTAAAGTTGTGGAGCATAAAGAATGTATTAAATGGTGCATAAACTATGTTAACGGCAGATGCAAGGTTATCGCCGGAACCGGTTCTAACTCAACAGAATGCGCTGTTGAGTTAAGCGTTGAAGCCTGTAAGGACGGAGCAGACGCGCTTTTGCTTGTAACGCCTTATTATAACAAAACAAGCCAAAGAGGTCTTATAGCTCATTATACGGCGATTCATGACGCAACTGATAAGCCAACAATTCTCTATAATGTTCCTTCAAGAACCGGCGTTAATATTCTTCCCGAAACAGCTGCTGAAATTGCCAAGCTTCCGAGAGTTAACGGAATAAAAGAAGCAAGCGGAAATTTGGAGCAGATATCAAAATTGCGTGAGCTTTGCGGTGATAACCTCAATATCTGGAGCGGTAACGATGATCAGATTTATGATGTGCTTGAAAGAGGCGGCAAGGGAGTTATCAGCGTGCTTTCAAATGTTTGCCCGAAGGAAACTCATGAAATTGTTGCTCAATATTTATCCGGAAATAAAAATGAATCCAAAAAAATTATGGATAAATATATGAAGCTTGCAAAAACGCTTTTCTGTGATGTTAACCCAATTCCGGTTAAAGAAGCTGTTAATATGATTGGCTTTAAAGCTGGTCACTGCAGGCTTCCGCTTATTGATATGACTGATGAAAATAAAAATCTTATGAGCGATACACTTAAAGAATACGGTCTTATAAAATAATTTGATATTAAGAGGATTTATAAAATGATAAGAATTATATTGTGCGGCTCGAACGGAAAAATGTGCAAAGTTATTCAGAATGTTGTAAATGCCCGCAATGACTGCCGAATTGTTGCCGGGATTGATTTAAACACTGCAAGCGAAACTTTTCCAATTTATAAAAATTTTAACGATATAAAAGAAAGCGCGGATGTTATTATTGATTTTACAAATCCTGCTTTGCTTGATAATTTGCTTTCTTTTTCTGTGGGGCAATCCTTACCCGTTGTTATTGCTACTACGGGATATGATGACTCTCAGAAAATTAAAATAGAACAAGCCTCTCGTAAAACCGCTGTATTTTTTACTTATAATATGAGTCTTGGAATTAATTTGCTTGCCAATCTTGCAAAAAAAGCCGCTGAAGTATTGGGAGATGATTTTGATGTTGAGATTATAGAAAAGCATCATAATCAAAAGATAGACGCTCCTAGCGGCACTGCTCTTATGCTTGCGGATGCTGTTTGTGAGGAAATGGGCAAACCCATGAAATATGAATATGACCGCCATTCAAAGCGTGAAAAACGCACCAAAAATGAAATAGGCATTCACTCCGTGCGCGGAGGAACCATTGTGGGCGAGCACGAAATTATTTTTGCCGGCAGAGATGAAATCATTTCACTTTCTCACTCTGCAAGAAGCAAAGAGGTTTTTGCGGTGGGAGCAGTCAATGCCGCTGTTTTTATGAAAGACAAACCTGCGGGAATGTATACAATGAAAGAATTGATTGAATAATTTTTTAAAGAAGCCGTTTTATGCGGTTTCTTTTTTATGAGAATTTATAGTGCGCTTTTATTACATCAAGAAACTTTTCTGCCGTTCTGGAAAAAACTTGGTACTTTTTCCAAACAAAATAAAGCTCTGCCTCTGTTATTTGTGAAATCGGGCGAGTACACAACTCATCCATTTTCAGAAGTTTTTTACTTTAAATGATTTGAAAAAATTAATGGACGCGGCGTAATTTTATAA
>JAJBVR010000167.1 GCA_020859725.1 Clostridiales bacterium
TTTGGTGGCTTATTTTAGTTCCGTTTTTAATCGGGCTGTATTTTATGGTTAAGTATCGCAGGGTTGTTGACGGAGCAAACGATAATCTTTCAGGCTGTTATATGGGAATCGCGATTCTTAAAGAGCTTAAGGATCAGGGTATACAGCTGGAAAATACGGAACTGGCAGTTGTTTTAACCGGCTCAGAGGAAGCAGGGCTGCGTGGTTCAAAAGCCTGGTGCGAAAAGCATAAAAACGATTTTAATGACGTGCCCACGTTTATTTTATCATATGATACTATTCATGACCCCAAATATCTTATGACCAATTACAGGGATTTGAACGGCACCGTGGCTGCTGATAAAGATGTTTCGGATTTGTTTATGGAAGCCGCGGCGGCGGTTAACGTGCCCTGCAAAAAGGGATGGGTTCCTCCCCTCGGAGGCGCTACGGATTCTGCCGCCTTTACTCAGGCGGGATTTCGTGCCACGGGTATAACGGGCCTGAATCATAAGCTGGAGGATTATTATCACACAAGAAGAGATACATACGACAATATGAATGAAGAAGGGCTTGCAAACTGTTTTGCTGCAAGTGTTAAAGCTCTGGAAATGTTTGACAGCGGCGCAAAGCAGTAATACATAAAAATAATAAAAAATAAGGATACTTAAATGGCTTATTGCCGAAAAAGTATCCTTTTATTATTGTTAATTATTCATCGGGAGTAAGATTTTTCAGGCTTAAATCTAAAATCGGGGCGGAATGTGTAAGCGCTCCGCAGGAAATAAAATCAACTCCTATTTCGGCGATTTCCCTAAGCCGTTTTTTTGTAACGTTTCCGGAACATTCGGTTTGAGCTTTGCCGTTTATAATTTTAACGCATTCTTTCATAGTTTCGTTATCCATATTATCAAGCATAATAATATCCGCTCCGGCTTCAAGGGCTTCTTCAACCTGCTCTCTGGTTTCTGTTTCTATTTCTATTTTTCTTACGAAAGGCGCGTATGCCTTTGCCATTTTAATTGCCCTTGTTATTGAACCGGCGGCGCCTATATGATTGTCCTTAAGCAAAATTCCGTCTGAAAGATTATATCTGTGGTTTGTTGCACCGCCTACGGTAACGGCGTATTTTTCAAAAGGTCTCATATTGGGAGTTGTTTTCCGTGTGTCTAAAAGGACGGTTTTATACCCCTTTAATTCATCATTATATTCTTTTGTTATTGTGGCAATTCCGCTCATTCTCTGCAAATAATTAAGCGCTGTTCTCTCTCCGGAAAGAATAGCTTTAATATCTCCGTGTATTGTTCCCGCAACAGCGCCTTTTTCAACAAAATCGCCGTCTTTTATATCTGTTTCAAAATATGACTGCTCGTCAAGAAGCTTAAAAGTGCGCTCAAACACATCCAATCCGCATATGATACCGCTTTCTTTGCAAATAAGCTGCGCGCTGCCTTTTTTGTTTTCGGGCATAACGGCGTTTGTTGAAACATCTTCGCTTGTAATATCCTCTTTAAGTGTGTTGATTATATAATCATCAACGTTAATTTTCATCGTTACACCATTTATCATAAAAGGCTTTGTCCTTTCTTTTAATTTCATTCATAATTATTTTTTTAAATTCGGCTTCTCTTTCTTCCTTTGGCGGATACTTTGAATAATCCGTTTCTGGCACAAAATCATCTTTTTCCGAATTATCCGCCGCCATTAAATCCGCCGCTCTTTTTGCAAAAACAAGGCTTTCAAGCAGGCTGTTTGAAGCCAGTCTGTTTTTACCGTGCACTCCGTTGCAGGCGGTTTCGCCAACCGCGTAAAGGTGGCTCATAGAGGTTTTTCCGTTTATATCCGTTTTAACTCCGCCCATCATATAGTGCTGACCCGGGGTAACGGGCACTTTGTCTTTCGTAATATCATACCCTTCTTCCATACAGGCGTCAAAAATATTGGGAAATCTTTTGGCAGCTTCTTCACTTGTCATAGTCGGAAGAGTAATATAAACGTGGTCTGTTGAGAATTTCTCCATTTCCCTGCAAATGGCGTTTGTAACAACATCCCTTGGCTGAAGCTCATCCGTAAATCTCTCTCCGTTTTCATTAAGCAAAATTGCTCCCTCGCCCCTTACGCTTTCGCTTATAAGAAAGCGTCTGCCGCTTTTTTTACTGTAAAGCGTGGTGGGGTGTATTTGAATATAATTCATATTTTGAAGCTCAATATTATGCTTTAACGCAAGCGTGAATGCATCGCCTGTTATATGCGGGTAATTGGTGGAATTTTTAAACAATCCGCCTATTCCTCCAGTTGCAAGTATAATATCTCTTGCGATAATCGAGCCTCTTTTTCCGCTTTCATTTTCGTATACGATTCCGTAGCAGGTGTTATTTTGCTCAATTATATCAATCATTGTGGTTTTTTCAAAAAAAGTAATGTTATCTTTTTTCTTCGCAATGGAAAGCAAAGTGGCGGTTATTTCCTTTCCCGTTTCATCCTTGTGATGCAAAATCCTGTTTCTTCTGTGAGCGCCCTCGCGGGTATAATCAAAATCCCCGTCTGTGTCTGTGTCAAATTTAACTCCCAAATCAACAAGAGCGCCTATGACATCAGGGGAGGACTCAATCATAACCTTAACGCTTTCCGGGTTGTTTTCGTAATGGCCGGCTTTCATGGTGTCTTCAAAATAGCATTTGAAATCGTCTATATCTTTCAGCACGCAAACTCCGCCCTGAGCCAAATAGGAATCGCATTCCTTTAAGTCTTCCTTTGTTATTACAAGCACATTTTGATTTTTGGGAAGGCAAAGCGCGGCGAAAAGCCCGGCAACACCGCTTCCTATTATAACAGTATCCGTTTTTATAATTTCGTTTTCCATAATATTTTTTCAAATTTAAACTATGTTAAATTTCTTTCCTTTTTTAGATATACTTATTAAAATATATAATTAAAATTGAATTATGTCAAGAATATTAAAGACTTTTGTTAAAGTTGATTTTAACAAATACATTTGTTAAAATTTTATTGTGCTTTTTGACACAAATTTAACTTCTTGCAAACATTGTTTATACAAAAGGGGTATATATTTGTCTACTGACAATTATGTTAATG
>JAJBVR010000191.1 GCA_020859725.1 Clostridiales bacterium
AATAAAAAGCGTGCAAATTTATCTTTTTTAAGCTATAATGCCATTGTAAATATCGTTTATACCGTAAACAGGATATTTATCGTTTTAATTTTCGTTTATATTAAGATTTAAAGGGGTAAATTATGGAAAGCAATAAGAAAAAAGCAATGAAGGGAATCAAAACAGCGGTGTGTGTAATTTTAGCGCTTGTTGTTATAATCTCGGGAATATTGTTTTTCCGCTTACAGGGAAAAAGCATATTCAAATTTGGAGTGCAAAACAGGAATTTGACATTTCGAAAATTCAAACAGTTGAAAAAAGCATGGAAGATTTTAAAATCCTTATGTTTACCGATACACAGCTTTGGGCGCTTTTAAGCGATAACAAAGCCTGCTATAACGAAATGGACTCGCTTGTTGAAAAAACTCAGCCTGATTTAATAGTTTTGACGGGAGATAATGTTTCCGCTATTGCAAGCAGATTTTCATTGAATAATTTAATAAATAAAATAGATTCGTATAAAATTCCGTGGGCTCCGGTATTTGGGAATCATGATAATGAAATTCCGTCAAATTCATTAAATTGGCAGGGTGATTGCTATATGAAATCAAATTACTGCCTGTTTGAAAAAGGGCCGTCTAATTTGTACGGATGCGGAAATTATTTGATTAATATAACAGAAAATTCAAATCCGGTGTATTCACTTGTGTTTATGGATAACGGCAGATATATTGAGTATGATGACGGCTCAACCGAAGAAGTTTATTTGGGTTATGATCAAATTGCCTGGTATGAATGGAACATAAAGGGAATAGAAGCAGAAAGCGGGCGAACAGTTCCATCTATGACATTTTCACATTTTGCGCTTCCTGAATTTAAGCAGGCAATAGAAGAACATGCTGTTTATAACAATTCGGATGAAAGCTATACCGTTCCTGAAGAATACGGATTCGGCAAGTGCGCGTATTTGCCGTGCTGCTCTCCTGTTAATTCCGGTTTTTTTGATAAATGCATGGAATTAGGTTCAACCAAATACATATTTTGCGGCCACGACCACGAAAATAACGCGAGTATTACATATAACGGAATTACAATGACATATAGACTCAAAACAGGACCATCGCCAAAACCTTGGAATTTTGCAACCGAAACGGGCGGCACTCTGATTACAATAAACGGTTCGGGCGAAAATCAAAATGTTTTAATTGACAATATAATAATTTCGCAAAAATAATTTTTCATAAAAATATATCCCCCTTTAAGGATTTGTTTCAGCCTAAAGGGGGATTATATATTGCCGTTTATTATTCGCCCCTGTATGTGGGAGCATTTTTCGGAGCTTTTCCTTTTATAACATTATGATAATAAGCATAGGTCATAGGTTTGTCATCATTGATAACATCCGCGTCGGTAACTTCACCAAGGAAAACCGTGTGGGTGCTTGTTTCCATTTTATTTATAACCTTGCATGTTATATATGCGCTTGCTTTGGGCACAACCGGAAGCATATTTTTAATTTTAGGTTCATAATCCGCGAATTTATCAGTATCTCTTCCGCTTTTGAATCCAAAATTACCTATAACCTGCGGGTCGCAGTTTTCGCCTAAAATATTTATGGCAAACACACCCGTGTCCTGAATACATTTGTTTGTAAAATTATCATGGTTTATTGATACTGCTATAGTTGCCGGAGAGGATGTTATCTGCATGGCGGAATTTGCAGCACATCCGGTTGCTTTGCCGTCTGACCATGTGGTTATAACGTAAACTCCGTATGATAAATCGTATAATGCCTGATTATTCATATATTTTACCCTCACAAATTAAAATAGGGGCGAATTTATCCGCCCCTTTAGTATACCCGTTATTCGCCGAAATATCTCTTTAAAAGACCTTCAAAAGCTTTTCCGTGGCGGGCTTCATCTCTTGCCATCTCATGAACGGCATCGTGAATAGCGTCAAGACCGTCTTCTTTAGCCATTTTAGCAAGTTCTGTTTTTCCAAGTGTGGCGCCGTTTTCAGCCGCAACTCTCATTTCAAGATTTTTCTTGGTTGAATCGGTAACAACTTCGCCGAGCATTTCTGCAAATTTAGCTGCGTGCTCTGCTTCTTCGTGAGCTGCTTTTTCCCAGTAAAGGCCTATTTCCGGATAGCCTTCTCTGTGTGCAACCCTTGCCATAGCAAGATACATACCTACTTCAGAGCACTCGCCGTTAAAATTGTCATGAAGACCCTGAACAATTTCTTCTCTTACGCCTTTTGCAATGCCTACAACATGTTCTGCCGCCCATGTTTGCCCGTCATTATCTTCACGAACTTTCATTTTTGCTTTGCAGATTGGGCAAATCTCAATCGGTTCATCACTTTCATAGCCGCATACCGGGCAATAATATTTCTTTTTCATAACTGTACTACTCCTTTTAATTAATTTTATTTTTACAGCTTCGGCAAATGCCGCTGTAATAAACATTTCTTGTGCTTACGCTGAAATCTTCAAGTCCTTTGCTTTGAAGAGCGGAGATGTCAAAATCATAAATTTTTTGGCAACAATTACATTTGAAATGGCCGTGAAGGCTGATGTTCGCATCGTAATGAATTCTTGTTTCATCAATAGTAACAGGAATTATAAAGCCACTTTCGCAAAGGGATTTAAGCGAATTATAAACAGTGGTTTTTGAAAAACCGGGATGTTCTTTTAAAACATTTTCATAGATGGTAAACGCATCGGGATGTGTTTTATGATTACAAATATATTCATAAACCGCTATCCTCTGAGGTGTTACCCTGAAATTTTTATCCCTGAACATAGAAATTATTTGCTGTTTTTGCAACTGCCCACCGCCTTGTAATCATTCCTTTCTTGTATCGATTACAAGTTAATTATAGCATTAAATTATAATTTGTCAATACTTTTTTGAAAAAAATTGACTTAATAACAATTTTTTGCTAAATTATACATTAATGTAACAGTTAAAGGGATATTTGCAAAATGCAAGCGGTTTTCAGTTAATTAGCCGTTTAAAAAGTTAAATATATAAATGTAATATTTGTTTTTTATCGGCAGGCGATAGGATTGATTTAATTA
>JAJBVR010000007.1 GCA_020859725.1 Clostridiales bacterium
AAATTTATATACAGCGTTTGAAATATCGGCAAACTAAAAATGAGAGGATGATTATTATATGGCTGGGCAAGCTGGTTTAAAAGAAAAAATAGTTTCGGTTGTTGATAATGTAAAATATTATTGGACTGAACCCCCAAAAGGAAGATATATGACATTTAAAGAGATTGTGTCATATGCTGTTGGAGGTATAGGAGCTTATTTTATAATTACAATGGGAACCAACCTTATCGTTTCTACAACAAATATGATTGTTGGCGGAGCAATAGGAATAGGTTCTATGGATATGTATGTTTTGTACTTAATCGCAACGCTTGCAAATATCCCCATTACCGGCATACGCGCCAATATGATTGATAATACGCGCGGAAAGGGCGGAAAATACAGACCTTATCTTTTGTCTATGGGCTTACCTACGGCAATAATTTCCATTGCTTATGTTTGGTTTCCGTATGACAGCCTCTACGATATATTCAGCAGCAAAATATTCGGACGGGAAAGCGCATATGTAATAAAATGTGCGGTAGTTTTAATATTTAATTTATTGCTGCAGTTTTTCTATAATTTCTTTAATGATGCATATACAAATTTAATTCACGTTCTTTCCCCAAACACTCAGGAAAGAACAGATGTTTTGTCAATTAAAGCGGTTGTTTATTCACTGGCGCCGTCTATTATGAATATTGTGCTTCCGTTGATTGCCCAGTTTGCAACAAATAATGATTTGTATGATTTGAAAGTATACAGAATTGCATATCCGGTTTTTGCTGTAATAGGCATACTTCTTACTATCGTTGTTTTCGCAAATACTCAGGAGAAAATTGTTCAGGCCAAAACTCATACTATACAAATAAGTTTTACCGATTCACTTAAGGCTGTTGCAAAAAATAAATATTTTTGGATTATTTCTCTTGCAGGATGGATTGGCTTTTTAGAAGGCGCATACGGAAATGTTTTGACTTGGTCTTATAATTACGGTCACACTGCAAACGGCGGTACATTTGCCCTAATTCAAACATTAACCGGAAACGCCGCTTTGTGGGGAATGCTTATGGCGCCGTTTTTTATTAGAAAATTCGGCAAAAAACGAGTATTGCTCGCGGTTAACTGTGCAAATATAATCTGCATACTTGCAATGCTTATTAATATGCAAAGTATTTGGTGGCTTTTTATTTGCGTTTACTTTAACTGGATGGTTGGTTCATTTGAACAGATTTTGATTCCTTCTATTCAAGCCGATATACGTGATTATCAGCAATACAAATCCGGAGAACGAATTGACGGTATGTTTGCCGCAGTTTTAACAATAGGAAATCTTGTAACACTTCTTACCTCGTCAGTGCTTCCTGCTGTTCAGGAATATTATGGAATTAAAGATAATAATGGATATGCTTCCCCCTATGATATTCTTGATGTAAATACAGGAGAACCGGGTCTGTTATATAAGCTAATGGCAGCTTTGATTTTAATGGCAGCCGCAGGCGCTTTTCTCAATATGGTTCCGTATTTCTTTTATGATTTTAATGAGAAAAAGCAAAAGTCTGTTATTCGTGTTCTAAAAGTGCGCTCCCTTTTTGAGGATTACGGCAACAATGCATTAACAAATCATCAGATTGTTGAAACAATAGACATGGTTGAAGACGCTAAAAAAATGGCAGCAGCTCAGCCGAAAGTTATAGACAAAAATACATATAAATCAATTTCCGATAAAGCAAAAAGAAAAGAAGCAAAAAAGAAATATCGTGATGACTTGGCGTTTAATGAAGAAATTGAAATATCGCAGTTTGTTTGCAAGGAGCTGGATAAATTCAATTCTGAACACGGTCAAAAGCAAGTAGAAGATTACACTGAGGTTTTCAACAGAGGCCTTCAGGGAATTGTTAATTCTA
The DNA here is from genome assembly GCA_020859725.1 of Clostridiales bacterium. GTDB lineage: Bacteria > Bacillota > Clostridia > Oscillospirales > Acutalibacteraceae > Eubacterium_R. The sequence continues at coordinate 1,887 of JAJBVR010000007.1, forward strand.
ATCCGCTGAAACTTAAAGATGAACTTTCAAAAGCTAAATTGCTTCCAAAAAATAACGAAGATGAAATTGAATACAGAAAATTTAAAATTGAGTTTATTAAAAAACAGATTTCAGCTAAAAAGTATTTTGATAAATATTACGGCAGTATAAATGCGTTTGTTGAGCCAAGTATGGAAAATCTTATATCTGCTTTTGATTATGAGGATGAACTTGATAAACTTATAGTTGAGCTCAATAAAAAGCGCGCAGAAATTAAAAAGAATATGAAAAAGCAAGGTGCGCAGGACAACAGCAAACAGCCCTTGGATGAAATATCAAATAAAATTAAAGATTTAACCGCAAAGCGTAAAGCTGCCTCGGCAAAATCAAAAGAGCTCCAGGATGAATTTGCTAAATTTAATCGTGCTGCCAAGCAGTATATTGATTCAAGAAAGGCGCTGCGCGAAATGGAAAACTTCAGCCATTTTGAGGAAATAGCGGCTCTTTATGATGAGGCAAAGGCTAACGCGGATAAAGAAGACCGCGAAAAAGAAGAACTTGCCGCATTAAAGCGCGCTGAGCAGCAGGCGGAGCTTGAGGCTAAAAAGGCTGAGAAGGCGCGCAGGAAGAATGAGAAATCTAACAAATCGGATAAAAACAAATAAAATCTAATACTGTTAAACTAAAACCTCATTTCAGCATATTATGATATATGAACAGAAATGAGGTTTTGCTTTATGAACTTTTATATAAAAATCGGCTCTATAACAAATGCTCAAAGAGCAAGGGGAGTCCTTCAGAAAAATTCTATTAAATGCGTTATAAAAAGAATTGAAAATCCGCAGCCGGGAGATGGATTCGGTTATGCGGTTTCGGTAAGCGATAATGATGTTAATTCAGCTGTAAATTACATTGAAAAAAGCGGAATGCGAATTTTGGGGGTTGATGAAAATTGATTTATTTGGATAATGGTGCAACTTCATTTCCAAAACCTGCGAATGTTATTCATTCATCATTAAGCGCGCTAAAAAATTATAGCTTCAATTCCGGAAGAGGCGGATATAAGCAGTCTGTTGCGGCTTCTGAAAAAATATATAATGTGCGTGAAAAAATCGCCGCAATGTTTAATTTCAAGTGGTGAATATACAATGTAAGTGCAACAGTCAAAAAGACGAAAAAGAATGACT
>JAJBVR010000054.1 GCA_020859725.1 Clostridiales bacterium
CAACGGATATTGAAAAGCTTTATTCCGCACTGCAAAAGCAAATTTTCCGCAGTCCGTAACAGAAAAAATGCGGAATAAAAACGCGTTAAGATTATTTTCGGATGTGTTATAATTAATGTGCGGTGCAATATTTTATTACACCGCAGTGAATCTTTAAAACGGCAAAGAATTTTACACCCGCAGGGGGTGTTACAAAATATTTTGTGATAAACGCGGATAATGAATAAACGGCAAAAAGGGGCGGGAGTGGTTCGTTTTTAAACCTCTCCCGCCTTAATTTTGCGGCAAATAATATATAATATTTATCAGTATGCTGAATTATTCCCAAACATCCAGTTTTCTGTTCTTGTAATAATATTCTTTATCTTTACATCCGATTTCTCTGATTACACGGCATGGAACGCCATAGGCAACAACATTTGAAGGAATATTATTTGTTACAACACTTCCAGCCCCTATAACGGCATTATCACCGATTGTAATTCCAGGCATAATCTGAGCGCCCGAGCCTATCCATACGTTTTTGCCGATATGAATGGGCAGATTATAAACATAGTGGTTTTCCCTTAAAATCGGCAAAACAGGATGCCCGGCTGTGGAAAAAACAACATTGGGTGCAATCAGGCAATTATCCCCGATATAAATATCCTCATCATCTACAAAAGTAACATTGGAATTTATATAAATTCCGTTTCCGAGATGAACATGCCTACATCCCCAATTTGAATTAACGGGAGTTTCAATAATACAATCTTTTCCGATTTCGGCAAACATTTCCTTTAAAGCTTTCCGCCTGTTTTTCCGCTCTGTTGCCGGAATTTTGTTATATTCCATCATTCTGTTTTGATAAATATGCTGATCGCTTAATAACGCGGGATCGTCATAACAATAAGGCAGTCCTAACTTTTTCCTGCGGATATTATCCATAGAATTTCCTCCGTTTTATCAAAAACATTATAATTGTAATATTTATTTTTTTTACAGAAAATTTATATAATTTAATCTTAAAATCACCTAAGGCCTTCAATTAACTGCCGAATGATAATTAGGCAAAATATCTAAAAGCTTCTGCCTTACATTTTCATCAGTTATTGTTCTCAGTGAATCCATCATTTTATTAAAAAATTCGCTTGTTATTTCCATTGGCTGAGTTACATATATTTTTTCAAGGGCTGTTTTTTTTCGTGTTTTAATTTCACTTTCCATTGCCAGTTCTTCATACATTTTTTCTCCAGGACGAAGTCCGGTTACTTTTATCTCAATTTCATCTTCCGTATATCCTGCAAGATTAATCATATTTTTTGCAAGATCCATTATTTTAACAGGAGTGCCCATATCAAGCACAAATATTTCCCCGCCTTTTGAAAGCCCGCCTGCCTGGCACACAAGCTGAGCCGCTTCGGGAATAGTCATAAAATATCTTTCAATATCAGGATGCGTAACGGTAACAGGGCCTCCGTTTTCAATTTGCTTTTTAAATATTGGTATTACAGAACCGTGAGAGCCGAGCACATTCCCGAATCTAACCGCAGAATAAACAGTGCCGTCGCAAATTTCACTCATATATTGTATAATGATTTCGGTTATTCTTTTAGTGCAGCCCATAACATTGGTGGGATTAACGGCTTTATCGGTTGAAAGAGTAACCATCTTTTTTACTTTGTATTTACAGCAGGCAAGAGCAACATTATATGTGCCGAAAACATTGTTTTTAACAGCTTCGCACGGGCTTTCCTCCATCAGCGGAACATGCTTATGAGCGGCGGCGTGAAAAACAACGTTTGGATGAAATTCCGAAAATATATCATCAAGCCGGGCTTTATCCCTTATAGAACCAATTCTTACTTCAATATCAATATTATCCGAGTATTGCTCTTTTAATTTATTTTCAAGCTCAAATGCGCAGTTTTCATAAATGTCAAAAATTACTATACAGTTTGGACTGTATCTGGCAACCTGGCTGCAAATTTCAGAGCCTATGGAGCCGCCTCCTCCGGTAACTAAAACAATTTGATTTGTTAAATAGTTGCAAACCCTTTTTTCAAGCTTAACTTCAGGGCGCGCAAGCAAATCCGTTATTTCAATATTTCTTATTCGTTTTGCCTTTCCTCCACTTTCCAAGAATTCGTCAACTGAAGGGGAAATCTTTATGGTGCACTTTGTTTTCAGGCAAATATCCATTATTTCCTTTTGGCGCGACGCGGAAGCAGAGGGCAGGCATATCATAATTATATCAATATTGTATTTCTCGGCAAGCTGCGGAATCTGCGAACAGCTGCCTTTAATTTTAACTCCGTTTATTCTTTTGCCTATTTTTTGGGGATTATCATCAACGGCGATGATAGGTTTTCCGTCTTTATAATTATTTGTAATTAAATTAGTTATAAAAAAGTCGCCCATAAATCCGGCTCCCACAATTATAACACGTTTGCTTGTGTTAACAAAACCAAAGTGCAGGTGATAAAAGCGTTTATATGCCCTGAATCCGATTCTAGGCACGCAAAGAGCCACAAATTCAAGCACAATCATAAGAAAATAAGCATAAAAAGGAAGATAGCCTTTATAATGAAGAATATAAGTGAATAAAAATCTGTCAACAATGAAAAGCATTGCAGAGCAAATAACCGCTGCTATAAGATTTCTTGCCATTTCATCAATTCTGGCGAAATGCCAAACGCTGGAATAAAGCCCCAAACAAACATTTATGATTAAAAATAAACCGCTTATTATAAAAAAATGCAAATAACTGAAGAGCATATGGCTGTATTCGGTTGCCAATATATGACCGCCCTGAGTAAGATAAACAATGCAGGCGTTTGAAAAAAAACAAAAAAACAAATCAATTATCGCTAGTATTGTTTTTTTATAAAAAGCATTAAGTTTATTTGTGCTTGCAAAATTCAATAATTCCACTGCCTTTCAATTAATCATATAGTTATTTATAATATATTTTAGCTCATAGTTAAATTTATTTCAACATTTTTATTGATTTTTGTATAGGTGAATATACAATGTAAGTGCAACAGTCAAAAAGACGAAAAAGAATGACTC
>JAJBVR010000223.1 GCA_020859725.1 Clostridiales bacterium
CCTTAATATTCTTAGCGTCATTATACATCTGAATATAACTGTTGTGCCTGGATTCGGAAATATAACCGTCTTCAACGGCCTTGCAGACGGCACAGCCTGTTTCTCCCGTATGAGAACAAGTGGTAAATTTGCATTTGCCGAAATAAGGCTGAAACTCACGAAAGCAAAAAAACAGTTCTTCTTTCATTATAGGTTCGCATCGTTCAATATCCAAAGAAGAAAATCCGGGAGTATCCGCTACATATCCGCCGAAAATTTTAAACAATTCACATTTTCTGGTAGTATGCTTTCCTCTTCCCAGCTTAATACTTGTGCCCCCTGTGAGCAGATTCAGATTTTCATCAAGAGAATTAAGCAATGAAGACTTACCCACTCCCGTATTCCCAGTAAAGGCTGATGTCTTTTTCATTAAAAGCTCTTTTATCCTTTTTACACCCGCTCCGGTTTTATTGCTGCAAATCACAACTTCAAAACCTGCGCTTTTATAAATTTCCGAGTATCTTAAATATGAATCGTCCAAATCAGATTTTGTAAATACAATAATAGGATCGATTTTTTTATATTCAGCCAAAGCAATCATTTTATCAATAAGGAATGGATTTATTGCGGGCTGAATTGATGACGATATAATAAAAAGTCTGTCAATGTTTGAAACAGGAGGTCTTGAAAGATAATTTTTTCGTGGAAATATATTTTCAATTCTGTTTTCAGAGAGCTGATTTACGGATATTTCGACATTATCCCCCACCATTGGAGTAATACCAGAATTTCTGAAGCTTCCCTTTGCCCTGCATTCATAAACAGCTTCGGCGGTTTCCACATAGTAGAAACCGCCTATACCTTTGATGATTTTTCCTGTAATCATATAATATTATTCCCCTACGGTTGAAGCCAAATCAATATTAACGGTTTTGTCTCCGTTAACGCTTATTTTAAAATTATTTGCAGCTCCGCCGGTTGCGTCGGTAAGAGAAACATTTCCGGAAAGTTCATCCCCGTCATATGCGGAAAAAGTAATTATTTCAGTGCCTCCGTTAAGCACAACAGCTTTTTCGGTTTTTTTGCCGTCAATATCAACTACAAGCGTATCAACAGGCGACTGACTGAATTTAGGCAGTTTAATCTTAAGCGTAACAGTCCTTTCGGCAGGCTGCGTTGAAGTGGTTACCACTCCGGTTGAAACGGTTAATTTGATTGCTTCGTTTTCTTTAACAGTATTTCCCGCAGATGGAGTTTGGCTTAAAACAACGCCTTTTCTGATTGGTGAATCCTCGGTTTCGATTGTAATATTTGTAAATCCCGATTTTTCAAGAAAATCTTTAGCGTCATTTTGGCTGAGTCCCGAAACATCGGGAACTTTAAAAGATTTGACTGTAGTTGTTGACGGTCCGCTTGAAATATAAAGAACTATCTGCTGATCCGCAGAAACTGCCTCAGATGCTTTTGGTTCGGTATAAACAACCGAGCCCTCCTCAACGGATTCACTGGATACCTCGGCAACCTTGTAATTAGTTAATTTACTCATTTCGAGCGCGCGTTCTGCTTTATCGAGAGTAAGATTATAGCAATTCGGCATTGTTAAGCTTTCATCACTGCTGGCAACATACAAAGTAACCTTAGAACCAGAAATAACCCGTGTTTCAGCTTCGGGAGACTGTGATAAAACAGTTCCGGCGGCGGCATCGCTGCTTGTTTGATATTCAGCGACAAACTCATAATCATAACTGCTGTTAGAAACCAAATCATCATATGACTGACCCACAAAATTTTCAAGCTTATGAGTATTCGTATTCAAACCCTGCGTCATAAACAGCACAAGCGCAACAACAGCGGCTATAAGCACAACTATTCCTACGGACACGGCTGTAATAACCTTTTTTTTGTGATTCGGATCTTCTTCCGCCACAGTATCCGGCAAGAAATCGGAATTATCAGTTTCGGATTTTTGCAGGTTTTCTTCTTTAAACATATATTTTGTAGGTTCTTTATCAACAAAATAAGTATAGTCAAAAACAGCATTAGGATTTCTAATAACTTCTTCTAAATCAAGCAGCATTTCAGTGGCTGTCTGGTATCTGTCCGCCGGATTTTTCTGCATCGCGTGAATACAAATCTGCTCTATTCCCAAAGGAATATCCGGATTAATACGAGTAAGCCTTTCAGGCTCTTTTTGAAGCTGCATAAGTGCAACCGAAACAGCGCTGTCAGCTTCAAAGGGAACTTTTCCTGCAAGCATTTCATATAAAACTACGCCCACGGAATAGATATCCGCCCGCTCATCAGTTGCTTCACCCTTAGCCTGTTCGGGAGATATATAGTGAACAGAACCTATAGCGTTTTCGGTTAAAGTTCTTGTCTCCTTTCTTGAAAAGCGCGCAATTCCAAAATCCGTAACCTTAATATTCCCCGTAGGCAGCAGGATTATATTTTGAGGTTTAATATCTCTGTGAACGATTCCCTTGTCGTGCGCGTGCTGCAAAGCTTTCAGTATTTGCGTTGTAAAAAACACCGCGTCATTCCACGTAATAACATGCTGCTTTTGAATATATTCTTTCAAAGTTATCCCGTCAACATATTCCATAACAATGTATTGAATTTTTTCACCGAAGCTTACATCGTAAACTTTTACTATATTGGGATGCGAAAGAACTGCAATGGCCTTTGATTCGTTTTTAAATCTCCTGACAAATTCCGCGTCATCCGAAAACTCATCCTTCAGAATTTTAACGGCAACAATTCTGTCGTCAACGTTGTCATAAGCCTTATAAACCACTGCCATACCGCCGACTCCGATAATCTCCTGAATTTCATATCTTCCGTCAAGCCTTTTTCCAACATAATTTTCCATAATCAATCCCCGATTATTAAAGAATTATTTAGCAATCGCAACAACGGTAATATTATCTCCTCCGCCGTTGCTGTTTGCTTTTTTTACAAGTCTGTCTGCAAAAGCATAATATCTTCCGTCACTTACCTCACCAATCATTTCATTATCGGTAACATAATTTGACAATCCATCCGTGCAGATAATAAGAA
>JAJBVR010000169.1 GCA_020859725.1 Clostridiales bacterium
AATATAATTTCAGCAGTGCTTTCATAACCGCAGAATACGGCAAAACACAGTACCAAAACAAAAGAAAAATCAATTTTTATTTTTATTTTATTTAAAGTAAACTCCAATGCAACCACCATAAAAGTTTACTGGATTATAAAACTATTTATGCTTATCAATATATGATTGCAGTATTACCACCGCGGAAACAGCGTCAATATTCTCTTTTTTCTTTTTTCCTCTGACGTTATTATCTGAAAGATAATTGTTTGCAATAACTGTTGTAAGCCTTTCATCCTGATAAAATACGGGAAGCTTTGATTTTTCCTGAAGCTCTTTTCCAAGTCTTTTACAATCCTCGCATCTGTGGCCGCGTGTTCCGTCCATATTAATCGGCAAACCTACCACTATTTGTTCGGCGCTTAATTCAGCAGCGGCGGTGCAAAGCCTTTCAATCAGTTTAGGAGCGTATTTTTCCTTTATAACTGTATATGGCGAAGCCAAAATCTCATTTTTATCACAATACGCGACTCCTGTTCTGACATTTCCGTAATCAACAGACATAATTATCATATTTTCGCTCCTTTCAATAAAACAAATATGTTAAAATCAGCGGCGTTTTTGCGCCGCTGATTTATTTCAGCTTTTAATTTTCAGCATTATCCGCCGAAACATCGTTTGATGACTGTGTGGTTTCGCTGTTTGAGGAATTGTCAGAGCTGCTTCTTCTTGTATAACCGGAGCGCGATGAATACGCGGGAAGGTTATTTTTATCATACCAGCCGGTAGCTCCGCTTGAATAGTTTGCAAGTAGACCGTTTGAAGTGTCATATGATTTTTGAACAATTCCGTCATATTCGGCAAAAGCAGACTGATTAATTCCTTTGGCGTCATAAATTTCGTTGATAACGGTTTTCCATATAGTACCGGATGGATTCGGCGATAATCTGTAAACAATTTCTTTAGGAGTGTCATATCCATACCAAACCGCGGCTACATATTCCGGAGTTCCTCCGACAAACCAACGGTCCTTAGACGCTGTTGTAGTACCTGTTTTACCAAAGCATTCAACACCGGAAATTTTATAAGAAGTACCCGTACCCGATGTCATAACGGTTTGAAGCAGTTTATTCATCAGCCATCCCGTGCTTTCCGAAAGAGCTTGTTCTTTGGTTGATTCGGCATCTGTTTCTATTAAAACATTTCCCTGGCTGTCCTCAATTTTATAATAGCAATAAGGATAATAATATTGCCCGCCGTTGCCGAACGCTGCGTAAGCGGCTGTCATATCAAGCACTGTAACACCGTTGGTAAGGGAGCCCGTTGCCATAGGAGCATAATCACAGTCTTTAATATTATCAAGTGTTGAAATATGAAAATGATTTGAAATAAAATCAAACGAATAATCAACGCCGATTTTATCAAGAGTCTGTGCCGAAACAGTATTAAGCGATTTAGATAAACCATATTGAATAGTTACATTATTGCCTGAATATGAGCCTCCTTCATTTGTCGGCCACATTTTTCCGTTAACTTTCTTCAACGGTCTGTCCGGCGTAAGCGTTGACCAATAAATATCCACAGAATCATCCTGAAGGCTTTTTTCAAATGCCGGTCCGTATACAGAAAGAGGCTTTATTACTGAGCCGGGCTGCCTTTCTGATTGGAAAGCCCTGTTTAAATTGAGCTCACCTTCATATTTTCCCGTTCCTCCTACAAGTCCTAAAACTCTTCCTTCATAATTCATTACCACCATAGCGCCCTGAACCGTTTCATCCGGCATCCGCTTATAATTTTCATAAACATCTTCAAGCGCGTTTTGCACATCGAAATCAATTGCAGTATAAACTTTCAAACCGCCGCCGTACAAAAGAGCATTGGCCTTTTTCTTGGTATAGCCCATTTTCTGAAGATCATCTATAACGGTTTTTACCACGTAATCAACATAATACGAATCAAGAACATTTTCATTGGAGGAAGCGTTGGAATCAGCCACTTGGCTGCCCTCATAATCAGCGCTGTTTGTAAACACCATTTTATAGTCAACAGCTTCATTATATTGCTCTTCGGTAATAAATCCCTGTTTATACATCTGTTCCAGAATATAGAGTTGTCTTGTTCTGTTTGCCTCAGGATGCCTGAGCGGATTATATCGGCTAGGAAATTGTGTGATTGCTGCTATGCAGGCACATTCGGCGATATTTAAATCCGCAGTATCTTTTCCGAAATATTTTTCTGCGGCTGTTTTTACTCCGTAACACCCTTCGGAAAGAAAAATCGTGTTGAGATAAGCTTCTATTATTTCGTTTTTATCATAATTTCGCTCCAAATTTAAAGCTGATAAAATTTCATTAAATTTTCTTACAATGGTAACTTCATCCTCTTCTGTAAGATTCTTTATAAGCTGCTGAGTTATTGTTGAACCACCCTGGCCGCTGTTGCTGCGTTTTACAATAACTCCGATAGTTCTTATCCAGTCAACCCCGTGATGCTTCATAAACCTTTGGTCCTCAACGGCAATAAAAGCGTCTTTTATATATTCGCTCATATCATCCAAATTAACCCAAATTCTGTTTTCCTCACCGTGCAGCCTTGTAAGTTCAACTTCATTTCCCGAAGAATCATATCCGCATATAAAAGAAGTTTGATTTTGAGAATATTTTTCCTCCGTAAGATTAAAAACCGGATCTCCGTGAACAACGGTATATCCGTAAATAGAAATAACCGAAATGCACACAACGCTTACAACCACGCCTACCAGAATTATTCCCAAAAGAATCCTTAACGTCAGCGGAGCGGGCGCCTTGCTTTTACGGCGGGGGAATTTATTTTTTCCGCTTATTATTTTTTCATTCTTTTTATTGCGTGTGCGTTTTACCTTTTTTCCGGAGTTATCAGATTCACTGTATGCCGCAGGTTTATCATTGGTTCCTTTTTCAAGATTTTTCTTGTCCTCGCTATAAACCTTGGCAGAATTATTCATAAAAGATTCCAATAAATCATCATAATCATTTGCCACGTTCATACCTCCCAAACAAGTAATAAAA
>JAJBVR010000227.1 GCA_020859725.1 Clostridiales bacterium
ATATATAGGAATAGTTAAAAATATTATCCAAAGCGGATGCCATAGTTTAAATATGAAACCGCCAAGTAAATAAATGATAAGCACCAATACCGGATAGCAGAATATAACAGGGTTTTTCTTTTCAAACGCAATTATTGAAGTGTAAAAAAGAGGAATGGTAAACAAAAAAATCCACGAAACAGCCCATTTGTTAAAAAGAGCGCCTATAGCAACGGTAATCAAAACCGCAATGCACGGATAAGCGGCAAAAAACCAGCCCCTGCGTTTTTTACGAGCAGGATAGCTTATATTTTCCGTTAACGGCTGCTCATCTTCAACACTGTAATTTTTTTCAGTGTTTTTTTCTTTTTCAAAATCGGAATCTTCGCCGCAGTTAAGAATGCTGTCAACGGAAACATTATAAATTTTTGAAAGCTTCAAAATATTATCTGTGTCCGGCACAGCGTATCCCTGCTCCTATTTAGAAATGGACTGGCGGGAAATCCCCAGCTTTTCAGCAAGCTTCTCCTGGCTTAAATTATTAACCTTTCTTAATTCTTTTAAATAATTCCCCCTACTTTATTGACATAGAATCTATCCTTAAAAATTTTTTATTATTATACACAAGAAAAATTTATTTTGCAAGCTTAACGGTTATTTCCTTTTCCTTATTTTCAACGCTTTTTAATGAAACCGAACCTCCGAGATAATCTGCTGTGTGCTTAACTATTGCAAGACCGAGACCGGTACCTCCAGTTGCTTTTGACCTTGATTTATCAACTCTGAAAAATCTTTCAAAAACACGCTCCTGATATTTTTCCGGAATACCTATACCCGTATCGCTTACGGTTATATAAACAAAATCATCCCCCGATTGAGTGTTTATATTTACTTTACCGCCGTCTATATTATATTTTACAGCGTTTTCAACAAGATTATAAATCAGCTCCTCGATTAAAGATTTGGTGCCTTTTACTTTACAGCCTGCTCCGTTTACAGTAATTTCAACATTCTTTTTCTGCGCCTTAACCGAAAGCGCTTCAACACAATAATTAATAACCGGCATTACATCAACAAAATCAATAATGGGCTTATAATCATATTCCTCAAGCTGTGAAAGCTGAATAATATCGTGAGTTAAATTTATAAGTCTTTGCGATTCCTTATATATTATTCCGCCTATTTTAGGTATGTCGTTTGCCGCTACCATACCGCTTTCAAGCATTTCCCCGTAACCGGAAATTGAAGTTAGCGGAGTTTTTAATTCATGAGAAACATTAGCCGTAAATCTTTTTTTCATATTTAAAAGCTTTTCTTTTTCATCAAGCTGAATCTGAATTTTATCTGCAAACGGCTTTAATTCCTCATAAATGCAATTTTTGCTTATATGCTCTATATCATCGCCCATATTTTCCAAATCCCTGCTTATTTTTTTTGACAGAAAGTATGAGGATATCAATGAAACCGCAGCACAACAGGCAAGCGCAATTATCACCACATAAAAGCTTTTAAGCAGAATATCGGATTCCGATGAGGAAGCATTTATAAAAGGCTTTAATTTTACCTCGTAATAAATTATATATGCGGCATAAGAAATAAGCACGGAAATTCCGGATGCAGTTACAATGCCGTTAAAAATTTTCCATGTCAATTTAATCACCCAACTTATATCCTACGTGGCGAATTGTTTCAATAAGCGCGCCGCTTTCCCCAAGCTTTTTTCTAAGAGTTAAAATATGGCTGTCCACCGTGCGTGTTTCGCTTTCACTGTCATATCCCCAAACCTTATTTAAAAGCTGTTCACGCGTTACCGCTATTCCCTTATTAAGAATAAGATATTTCAGAATTTCATATTCCTTAAAGGTTAATTCCACTTCCTTTGAGCAGGAATAAACCTTGTGTTTTTTATCATCAATAGTAATCGTTTTATAAACATAATCCCTGCGGTCGTCAGTATCGGAAAAGCGCCTTAAAACCGCTTTTATACGTGAAAGAAAAATCATAACGGAAAACGGCTTTGTTATATAATCGTCCGCGCCGTTATCAAATCCGCGTATTGCGTCTATTTCCGAATCTTTGGCTGTTACCAAAACAATGGGTATATTTTTATATTCCGAATTTGAGCGTATTTTCTTTGTAACGGACAAACCGTCTTCCCCGGGAAGCATAACATCGGCAACAATCAAATCCGGCTTTTCTTTTTTCAGCGCATCATAAAACTGCTTTGGATTTGCAAAACCGCACACATTATATCCGTTTCCCTGAATGGCATACGATTCAAGCTCGCGAACACTGTCATCATCCTCTAAAATATAAATAAGGGACATACAAAAACCTCCTGTAAAATATAAAATCATTTAATATGAATAATTATATTATCTCAATTAATTGAATATTTTTCAAGATAAGTATCAAGATTATCCATAAATTTTTCATCTGTTTCTTTTAAATCACGTGTATATTCGTGCACATTATAATCTCCGCTTTCAAGCTCAATCATAGAAACCGCCAGGCTCGCGCAGTGATCCGACATTCTTTCAAGCGAATTAACTATATCAAGGTAAAGAAATCCCTGATCTATGGAACAGGAGCCCTCTTCTATTCTTTTTAAATTCCTGTTTTTCAGCTGCTTTTTAAGCTTATCAATAACATTTTCAAGAGGCTCAATTTTTTTGGCTACGGTAATATTATTTGATTTAAAAGCTTCAACCGTAAGGTTTATAATCTTTGTTGCAGCCGCCATCATAACCGAAAGCTCATACTTTGCTTTGTCGGAAAAAACTATGTTCTTTTTATTGATATTCTTTTTTGTTTTAAGAATATCTTCGCAGTAATCACCGATTTTTTCAAAATCCTCTATCGCGTGATGCAGTATAAAAACATTTTTACTGTCCTCATCGGAAAGATTTAAAGAGCTTATTTTAACAAGATAAGTTTCAAGGATTTCCTCGTATTTATCAATTTTCTTTTCGTTTGATTTTATAATTTCCGCTTTTTCATCAGAATAATTTTTAATAACAGAAAGCGCAGTAAG
>JAJBVR010000099.1 GCA_020859725.1 Clostridiales bacterium
TTATAGTATAGTCTAAGTCAATTACAAAATTGTTACAAACATACTTTTTATATTGAAACATTTTTTGGCATTCTATACACTATATTGTGAAAAACAATATATAGGAAGGAGCAATAACTCAATGAAATTAACAGTTATCGGCGGAGGCGGAGTCCGCTCAATGTTTTTGGCAAAAAGCATTGCTCAAAAGGCTGAACAGCTTGATATCAAAACGCTTGTTTTTATGGACAATGACGAAAAAAAATTAAATATATACGGTAAAATGGCAAAAAAAACAGCTTTGCTTAACTGCCCGAATTTAAATTTTGAGCTCACAACAGACGCAAAAAACGCTGTCAGAAACGCGGACTATGTTATCACAACCATAAGAGTAGGCGGCGATGATATGCGCGTGCGTGATGAACGTATCGCGCTTAATATGGGAGTTTTAGGGCAGGAAACAACGGGAGCCGCCGGGCTTTCATTTGCTATGCGAAGCGTAGAAGCTCTTGCCGAATACTGTGAATTGATTAAAAAATACGCGAAAAAGAATTGCCGTGTTTTTAACTTTACCAACCCGGCGGGAGTGGTTTCACAAACACTGTGTGATATGGGATATGATTTTACTTACGGAATATGCGATGCTCCAAGCGGAATGCTGCGCTCTTTTGAAAAATTATACGGCGCCGCCGAAAATTCTGCGAAAGGAGAAATTTACGGACTTAACCATCTTTCATATTTCAATTCAATAACTATGAACGGCAAAGAAATAATTAATGAGCTTATTGAAAATGACAAAGCTTATGAAGAAACCGATTTAAGATATTTTGAAAAAGATTTGCTTAGGGAAAGGAACGCGGTTTTGAACGAGTATTTATACTATTTTTACTACAGGGAAAAAGCGGTTGAAAATATTCTTAGAGCCAAACAGACAAGAGGCGAGCAGATTGCGGAAATAAACAGAAAAATGACTGCAGAACTCGATAAAATTGATATTGACAATGATTTTGAAACTGCGTTTAAAATATTTGAATATTGGTATGGGCTTCGCGAAAGCAACTATATGGCAAGTGAAACCGGAGTAAAAAGGAAAACGCCCTGGCGCTTTGATATTTTTGAAAAGGATACGGGCGGATACGCGGGAGTAGCGCTTAAATTTATTGAGATTTCCAAAAGCGGAAAAAAAGACTCTATGATTTTATGCGTGCCTAATAACGGAGCAATAGAAGGGCTTTTTGATAACGATGTTGTTGAAATAACCTGTGATATTGATAAAGACGGAGCGCGGCCTCACAAATTCGGAAAAGTAGATGAGCAAAATTTTGAGCTGATAAGGCGTGTTAAAAATTATGAAAGGCTTGCAAGCGAGGCTATAAGAACAAAATCAAAAATTAAAGCGGTGGAAGCTCTTACACTTCATCCGCTTGTTAACAGCTACAGCCTTGCAAAAAATCTTGTGAATGAATATATTGAGCACAATAATGAATATACAAATGGGTGGAAATAAATGAGTTTTGTGGCAGGAGCCGGCGCGGCAAATGTTGACCTTTTATACCAAAATATGCCTAAAATACCCGATGTGGGAGAAGAAATATACACAGATAAATTTTCACTTCAGCTTGGAGGAGGTCTGCCGGCAACTTTAATAAATATCGGGCGGCTCGGTATAGAGGCTAAAATCGCAACGGAACTCGGAGACGATATGTTTTCAGAATTTGCAAAAGCCGGATTTTTGAAAAACAACGTTTACCCTGTTAATCTGTATCACGGCAAAGAAATTCCGCTTAACATTACATCTGCAATAATACTTGAAAATGACAGAAGCTTTATTACATACGGAAAAGGAAGCATTGAGCCCGATGATAAAGCCAAAGAGGAATTTTACACGCTTGCACACGGGGCAAAAATCTGCCTTATGTCACCAGGCGGATTCAAAGAAGTATACAGAAAGCTTAAAACAGAGGGCACAACAATGGTGCTTGACATGGGGTGGGACGATGATATGACCTTTGAAAAATACGAAGAGCTTCTTGAAATCGCTGATTACTACACACCCAATCAAAAAGATGCATTGAAAATAACAGGATGTTCAAATCCAACGGACGCGGCTTATGAACTGAGGAAATATTTCAGCAAGGTTATTGTTAAGGTTGATAAGGACGGATGTATAGGAATAGACGGTAACAATTATTTTTTCTGCCCAAGCATTACCGAGTTCAAAAATGTTGACAGCACAGGAGCGGGCGACGCTTTTCTTGCGGGACTTTGCTACGGGATTTTTTATGATTATCCGCTGAAAGACTGCATTGAATTCGGAAATATAACAGGCGGTAAGGCCGTTACAAAAACAGGAGCATTGAGCGCGTTTGTTACCGAAAAAGAACTTTTGAAATATAAGAAGGAAAAATTATAATGGCACGGGAATTGGAAGAATATCAGCTGATTGAAAGAAGCATTATTAAAAGATTCAGAAAAGAAATATGGAATCCTTTCATTTTAGCTGTTAAAAAATATGAGCTTATAAATGAAAATGATAAAATTGCCGTGTGTATATCGGGAGGCAAGGATTCAATACTTATGGCAAAGCTTTTGCAGCAGCTGCAAAAGCACAGTGATGTGCCGTTTGAATTAACATTTCTTGTTATGAATCCTGGATACAACAAAGAAAATATGCTTAAAACCGAGGAAAACGCAAAGCTTTTGCATATTCCCATAACAGTTTTTCAAAGCGGCATTTTTGATATTGCAAACAATGTTGAAAAATCCCCGTGCTATCTTTGCGCGAGAATGAGAAGAGGATTTCTTTATTCCAAGGCAAAGGAGCTTGGATGCAATAAAATCGCGCTTGGTCATCATTTCAATGACGTTATTGAAACAACTCTTATAGGAATGTTTTACGGTTCACAGATTCAGGCAATGCTGCCAAAGCTGCACAGCGCCAATTTTGAAGGCTTGAATTGTCAAGTCAAGTGCAACAGAGTATCGAAGAAGACTTCAAAGGGG
>JAJBVR010000061.1 GCA_020859725.1 Clostridiales bacterium
GACTTACGCTTCCGCCACACGATCAGGTGCTATTCTATCACATTTAAATTTAAAAAGTCAAGAAAAATTTACATTAAATCCGTAACCATGTCTGCAAATTCAGTTGGATTTTCAATTTCCAAACCGCTGACAAGACGTGCTTCATTATAAAGAATTTTTGTGTATTTCTTAAGAGCCTCTTTATCTTGTGCAAAAAGCTTAAACAGCTTTTCGGCAACCGGATGCGAACCGTTTATTTCAAGCACAAGCTGAGCTTTCATACCCTGATTTCCTCCCGGCATCTGATTGAGAATTTTTGCCATATCAAGTGAAACATAGCCCTCTGATAACAAGCAAACGGCATGGCTTCCCAAGGAATCAGAAAACTTAACCGCGGTAACATCATCCCCGAGCCAGCTTTTCATTTCATCAAGCATATCTTTTGCAGAGTTGTTTTTCTCATCAAGCGCCTTTTTTTCATCCTCAGAAGCAAGGTTCAAATCATCCTTGCATATATTTGCAAAACTTTTGCCGCCATACTCCATAAGCATCTGAATAGCAAATTCATCAACATCATCCGTGAAATAAAGCACCTCAAACCCCTTTGCCTTAACCGCCTCGGTTTGAGGAAGAAGAGCGGTTTTTTCAGGAGTTTCACCGCAAGCATAATAGATTTTTTCCTGATTTTCAGGCATATTATCAATATATTCTTTAAGAGTTACATATTTGTTTTCCTTAGAGGATTTAAACATCAGCAAATCCTTCAAGCCGTCTTTTTCAGCGCCGTAATTTGAATATACGCCCCATTTAAGCTGAACACCGAAAACGGAAAAGAACTTTTCATAATTTTCTCTGTCGTTATTCAGCATTTTTTTAAGCTCTGATTTGATTTTTTTGTCTATTGCCTTTGCAATAATTCTGACCTGATAATCCTGCTGAAGAGTTTCCCTGCTGATATTTAAGCTTAAATCAGCCGAATCAACTATTCCTTTTACAAAGCTGAAATAATCCGGAAGCAAATCGGAGCATTTATCCATAATAAGAACTCCGTTTGTGTAAAGCTGAAGCCCTTTTTCATATTCCTTTGAATAAAAATCATAAGGAGGCTTTGACGGAATATAGATGAGAGAATCAAAAGTGGCTGTGCCCTCTGACTTAAAATGAATGACTTTAAGCGGATTCTCATAATCCATAAATTTCATTTTATAAAATTCATTATATTCATCATCGGTTATTTCATTTTTATTTTTCCTCCAAAGCGGCACCATTGAATTAAGGGTATCAAGCGTTACCTCATCAATATATTCGCCCTCTTTATCAGGATTCGGCACGGAATGAGTTTGCTCCATTCTTATCGGATAGCGGATATAATCGCTGTATTTTTTTACAAGCTCCGAAATTTCATATTCTTCCAGAAAATGAGAATAGTTTTCATTTTCGGTATCATCCTTAAGGTAAAGAGTTATAACCGTGCCCGCGTTTTCCTTTTCACATTCGGAAAGCGAATAACCGTTCGCTCCCTCGGAAACCCATTTATACGCCGTTTCGGCGCCATAGGCTTTAGAAACAACTTCAACTTTTTTCGCCACCATAAACGAAGAATAAAATCCAACCCCAAACTGACCGATAACCTCAATATCTTTTTCTTTGGCGTCCTCATTTTCATTTTTAAAATTAAGCGAGCCGGATTTGGCGATTGTGCCGAGATTGGATTCAAGCTCATCTTCCGTCATTCCGATACCGTTATCCGAAACAGTTATTGAGCGTTTATCCTTATCAACATCTATTCTGATTTCAAAATCATCTTTTGAAAGACCCACATTTCCGTCCGTCAAAGATTTAAAATAAAGCTTGTCAATGGCGTCCGAAGCATTTGAAATAAGTTCACGGATAAAAATTTCCTTATTTGTATATATTGAATTTATCATCATATCCAGTAACTTTTTGGATTCCGCCTTAAACTGTTTTTTTCTCATCAATAATCACCTTTTCTTTGAAATTAGCACTCTTTTGCTATGAGTGCTAATTAATATTATAGTCTTAATTTTCTATTTGTCAACACAATAATAATTAATTATTTTTTAATAAGGAAATCAATTATATCATCCCTGTTGTTTTCAAGCTTACCGTCAACTGCAAGCGAAAGAATTTCCGAAAGCTTTTCCCCTATCTCTTTGCCTTTAAATCCAAGAGCCGTTAAATCTGTTCCGTTTACGGCAAGCTGCGAAATTTTATAAGGCTCTTTATTTTTCAAAATCCGTTCAAGCTGAGCTTTAATCTCTTCAAGCTTATCAAGCTCCGCTTTAACGTTTTCGGGATTATGCGACTTTAGATCGGCAATGCGTACCTCAATTAAATCGCGTGTGTAATCCTCTCCTATTTCAGACAGCCAGTGTTTGATTTTTATATCATTTACCTGTTCAAAAGACTGGTGATATTTTATCAGCGTTATTACCTTATCGTAAATTTTATTTGAAACTTTAAACCGCTTTAAAACATTTGCTGCAATTTCAGCCCCGGCGGCAGCATGGTTTTTAAAATGGTCTCTTCCATTTTCATCCGTTGATTTAACACTTGGCTTTCCTATATCATGCAAAAGCATAGCAAGCCTTATAACAGGATTTTCAGGAGCCGCGGCAACAGCGTGAATCATATGGCCGTAAACATCATAAATATGCCACGGAGTATTTTGCCCGCAGGTAAATGATGGAATCAATTCAGGTATTATAACACCTATAACATTCCTGTATTCATCAAGCACATTCAGAATATTTTTTCCGCACAGCATTTTCATTAACTCTGAAAATACGCGCTCACAGGATATATTTTTCAGAAGTTCTTTATCAGACGCGATTGCCTTAGATGTGTTTTCCTCGATTTCAAAATCCAGCACGGAGGAAAAACGCAGGGCGCGCATTATACGCAAAGAGTCCTCCTTAAATCTTAAATCAGGATTTCCCACAGCGCGGATAATTTTGTTATCAATATCGCGTTTTCCCC
>JAJBVR010000094.1 GCA_020859725.1 Clostridiales bacterium
CTGTCATATATTTGGAAACGGCCATATTAACACAACTTATCTTGCTGCTTATAATGATAATGGAAATTTGCGGAAATATGTAGTTCAAAAAGTGAATACAACTGTTTTTAAGGATATAGATAAACTTATGGATAATATTTTCAGCGTTACTTCTTATCTTCGAAAAGAAATCAAGAAAAACGGCGGTGACGAGGACAGAGAAACGCTTCATTTTATAAGAACAAAAAGCGGTGATAAATATTATAAAACCGAAAGCGGCGATTATTACCGTGCATATATTTTTGTTTCGGATTCTGTAAGCTATAACAGTGTGGACAGCGCCGAAATTTTTAAAACAAGCGGAGTGGCTTTTGGAAAATTTCAAAAAATGCTTTCTGATTTTCCGGCAAATACCTTGTTTGAAATAATACCTGATTTTCACAATACCCAAAAAAGATATAATAATGAATTTATGCCTGCCGTTGAAAATGATTTATCAGGAAGGTTAAATACCTGTACAGATGAAATTGATTTCGTTAAGCAAAGAAAATCATATTGTTCGCGCTTGGTTGATTTGGCTGATTTGGGAAAGCTTCCCGTAAGAGTAACACATAATGATACTAAATTAAACAACGTTATGTTTGATGAGAAAAGCGGAAACGCCGTTTGCGTAATTGATTTGGATACGGTTATGCCTGGTCTTGCACTTTATGATTTCGGTGATTCAATAAGATTCGGCGCAAATACAGCAGATGAAGATGAGCCCGATATTTCAAAAGTTTCAATAAATTTAGAATATTTTAAGGCTTATGCTCAGGGCTTTCTTTCTCAGGCCGGAAACAGTCTTAACCAATGTGAAAAAGATAATTTGGCTTTTTCTGCTCTTTTAATGACATTTGAATGCGGAATGCGCTTTTTAACGGATTATCTTAACGGAGATACATATTTTAAAATTGACTATCCGACCCATAATCTTGTTCGTGCTAAAAATCAATTTGCGCTTGTTTCGGATATGGAAAAGCATATGGATGAAATGAATAACATAATCAAAAATATAGACTGATTATGTTTCGCAAAATTAAAACTTAAATAAAACAACGGCAAACGCCGCTGCGCAATGGCAGCGGCGTTTATTTAAGCATGCAGAAAATACTTTTCGAAATATGTTTTAATAACATGATTGGCGATAGTTTCTGTCATTATACTGCAAGTCATTTTTTTAACTTAATTTTAAGCGCACGGGTTGCGTTTAAAACAGCTATTACCATAACTCCTACATCGGCAAATATTGCAAGCCACATATTAGCTATTCCAAGCGCGCCCAGAACAAGGCAGACAAATTTAACAACAAGTGCAAAAGTTATGTTTTTTTTAACTATTTTTAAAGTATGAACCGAAATTTTCATTGCAAGGGCTATTTTAGACGGATTATCATCCATTAAAACAATATCCGCAGCTTCTATGGCGGCATCAGAACCCAGAGCGCCCATTGCTATTCCCACGTCTGCCCTTGAAAGCACGGGAGCGTCATTTATTCCGTCGCCTACAAATGCAAGGCTTTCATTTGGCTGCTTTTTTTTCAAAAGCTTTTCAACCTCGTTAACCTTATCCGCCGGAAGTAATTCGCTTTTAACTTCATCAATTCCTATATTTTCTGCAACTTTATCAGCCGCCGTGCGTGAATCACCTGTCAGCATAACGGTTTTTTTAACTCCGCAGCGTTTCAATTCCGCAATGGCAGTTTTTGAATCTTTCTTTATAACATCCGAAATAATTATGCATCCGGCATATTTTTCGTTAACGGCAATGTAAACAACGGTGCCTGATTCTTTTTTATCGGTAATTGTTATTCCGTCTTTATTCATAAGTTTTGAATTTCCGGCGGAAATTCTTTTGCCGTCAATCTCGGCTCGTACTCCGTAGCCTGAAATTTCTTTAATATTCTCAACTCTGTTTAAATCAAGCTTTTTTCCGTATGCTTTTTTAATACTCAGGCTTATGGGATGGCTCGATGCGCTTTCCGCGAACGCAGCATATTCCAGAAGCTTTTCTTTTGTAAAACCGCTTTCGGCATAAATGGATGTAACTTCAAAAACACCCTCTGTAAGCGTTCCTGTTTTATCAAAAACTATATATTTTGTGTTTGCAAGAGTTTCAAGATAATTTGAGCCTTTAACTAAAATTCCGTTTTTGGAGGCGCAGCCGATTCCGCCGAAAAAGCTTAGCGGAATTGAAATTACAAGGGCGCAGGGGCAGCTTATAACAAGAAAAGTTAACGCTCTTATTATCCAATCCTGCCACATCGGCAAATAACCGCCTATTATTCTGCACACCGGTGGAAGTATGGCAAGTATAAGCGCTCCTATGCAAACGGCAGGTGTGTAGTATTTTGCGAATTTGGTTATAAAATTTTCTGATTTTGATTTTTTCATAGAGGAGTTTTCAACCAAATCCAATATTTTTGAAACGGTTGATTCTCCGAACGGTTTTGTTGTTTTGATTTTAATAAGCCCGGTCATATTAATGCAGCCGCTGACTATTTCATCGCCTTTTTTCGCATCCCGCGGAACACTTTCACCTGTAAGAGCGCTTGTGTTAAGAGTCGTTTCACCGTCTGTGATTATTCCGTCAATGGGAATTTTTTCACCTGGGTTAACAATTATCTCGGCGCCTATTTCAATTTCATCGGGGTCAACCTGTTGAAGTTCACCGTTTATCATAACGTTTGCATAATCAGGTCGTATGTCCATCAGAGCCGCAATATTTTTTCTGCTTTTTCCAACGGCAACGCTTTGAAATAATTCCCCTATTTGGTAAAACAGCATAACTGCAACGCTTTCCGTAAATTCACCTAATATCAGAGCCACGATTGTTGCAACAGCCATTAAAAAGTTTTCGTCAAATATCTGCCCGTTTTTAATTCCTTTCAGCGATTTAAGCAAAATATCATATACTATTATAAAATAGGGAATAAGATACATTATT
>JAJBVR010000176.1 GCA_020859725.1 Clostridiales bacterium
GGCAAATAAAATGCTTTATGTAAGCTTCTCGGCATTCTGTATTTTTAATATAGCTTATCAGGTGTTTATGCCGTATATCATTATTTATCTTGAAAAATCACTGGGAATTGAAAATTATGCGATTCCGCTTGGCGTAATTCTTGTTTTAGCCGCTGTAATTTCCGTGCTTATGGGTTCCTTGATTGATAAATACGGGAAAGTAAGATTTTTGCTTCCGGGCGCGATTGTGCTGATTGCGGGATTTGTGGTTATGTACTTTGCAAAAGGAAACAATCTGCCGTTTTTGATAACGGCGGGCACTGTTATGATGAGCGCTTATCTTGTTGTTTCCGCCGCTGTTTGCGGCACTATAAGGGATTATACCCCTGATGATAAAGTGGGGCTTTTTCAAGGCGTCAGAATGGTTTTCCAAGTGCTGATTCCAATGGTTACAGGGCCTTATATAGGCGCTGCCGTTATTGCCGGAAACAATGCCACTTATGAGGAAATGGGAGTTGTTAAAACAATTCCCACATCAAATATTTTTCTTGCGGCCGCCGCAGTTTCAGTGTTTGCCGTAATTCCCATAGCGGTTTTGATGAAAAAGCAAAAAGCCCGTTCAAAGTAAAAGTATTTTAATTTTGCAAACGCAATTTAATCTATATTTTATGCCCGAATTTCAGGAATTTGCGGGAATTTATGCAGTGTAACTTAAAGCGCGCGTTCAGGCTCTTTGTTTTTGGTTAGATTTAACAAAGTTTTAAATCTGGAAAAAAGTGCTTGATATTCAGAGCAAAACGGTATAAAATATATATCGATAAAATATTGTCAATCGCTTTGCAAACATCGGTTTTCAATATTTTAAAATCAAAATTTTCGGAGGTATAATCCAATGGTAAAAGTTGCTATTAACGGTTTCGGCCGTATCGGTCGTCTTGCTTTCCGCCAGATGTTCGGCGCTGAAGGCTATGAAGTTGTTGCTATCAACGATCTTACAAGCCCCAAAATGCTTGCTCATCTTCTTAAGTATGATTCATCCCAGGGCAAATACGCTCTTGCGGATAAGGTTGAGGCAAAGGAATCTTCAATTGTTGTAGACGGCAAAGAAATCGAAATCTATGCTAAGGCAGACGCTTCAGAGCTTCCTTGGGGAGAACTCGGAGTAGATGTTGTTCTTGAATGCACAGGCTTCTATTGCTCAAAGGAAAAAGCTTCTGCTCATATTAAGGCAGGCGCGCGCAAGGTTGTTATTTCCGCTCCGGCAGGAAATGATCTTCCTACAATTGTTTATAATGTAAATCACAATACTCTTACTGCTGATGACACTGTTATTTCAGCTGCTTCCTGCACAACTAACTGCCTTGCTCCCATGGCAAAGGCTCTTAATGACTATGCTCCTATTCAGAGTGGTATTATGTGCACAATTCATGCTTATACAGGCGATCAGATGACTCTTGACGGCCCTCAGAGAAAAGGCGATCTTCGCCGCTCACGTGCTGCCGCCGTTAACATTGTTCCTAATTCAACAGGCGCTGCGAAAGCAATCGGTCTTGTTATTCCGGAGCTTAACGGCAAGCTTATCGGTTCTGCTCAGCGTGTACCTACCCCAACCGGTTCAACAACTATTCTTACTGCTGTTGTTAAAGGCAAGGATGTAACCGTTGATGCTATTAACGCCGCAATGAAAGCCGCTCAAACTGAAAGCTTCGGCTACAATACCGATAAAATTGTTTCTTCGGATATTGTCGGTATGAGATACGGCTCACTCTTTGACGCCACTCAAACAATGGTTCTTCCTATTGATGAGGACACATATGAGGTTCAGGTTGTTTCTTGGTATGATAACGAAAACAGCTATACTTCACAGATGGTTCGCACAATCAAGTACTTCTCAGAGCTTGGTTAATAGAAACATATCAATAAAATTAAGCTGAGTCCCGGCTGCTCAGCTTTTTTATATGATTAATTTATATTTAACAGAAATATTTGTTATAATTTTAACAATTATTAAATGTTTATAAAATTTTGATAGATAACTGGAAAAATCAGTGCACCGGCAGTATAATTCTGCTGAAAGAGGGGATATATATGAAAAAATAAAATTCAATTTTTATCAATATGTGTGGATATTTATAGTAAGCTGTTATATAGGCTACGCATTTGAAACTTTATGGCGCCTTATTAAAAACGGCACAATCGAAAGCCGAAAATCACTTGTTTTAGGGCATTTAAGCGTTGCTTACGGAATGGGAGCCATGGGAGCCGTCCTATCGACTCTTGTGCTTATCAGACTCCAAACGGCAAGGCTGTGGAAAATTTTTTTAATTGCTTTTGTTACGGGAACCGCAACCGAATATATTTGCTTCTTGGGGCAGGAAATATGCTTCGGCACCGTTGCATGGGATTACAGTAATCTACCTCTTAATATTAACGGCAGGGTCTGTCTGCTTTATTCTTTATTTTGGGGCGTTTTAGGAGTTTTTTGGGTAAAGGTAATGATTCCCTTTATGTATAAAAGATTTAAATCAATAAATATTCCCGCAGAAAAAGTTATAATTTGGGCTTTTGTTGGATTTTTTGCGTTTGACTGCGCGCTGTCCGCTTCCGCGGCGGTAAGGATGAATAAAAGAGATAACGGAGAACCGCCGTCGCACTCCTGCCGCGTAGTAATCCGTCATTGTGATTAATGCTGCGGCAGCGCCTAAAACAGATACGACGGCAGTTATTAATGCCCTAACGGCAATATTAATTTTTTTTGATATATCAATAACTTTAATTACTAACAGTGACAAGCAAAATGTCCATAGCACATTTTGATGAAACGGATAAAAAGGAGGCCATCCGTAATACATCATATCAAACGGTATTTCAGATATTATTGCAAAAATAAACATTCTTTTCAGATATTTTTTATAGTTATGCGTGTTATAAAATCCTTCTGAAATCTTGAATTGTCAAGTCAAGCGCAACAGAGTAT
>JAJBVR010000220.1 GCA_020859725.1 Clostridiales bacterium
CAATTATATTACCAGCGCTGTAAAACTGAGAATATTCATCAATGCCCAAAACAAATGCATTTTTATTATCATAAACAATAAATGCATTTGAATTTTCACCGCCGAGTATTCGGACATAAGTATAATTATCCGAAACAACTGAAAATACAGTACAGGAAATTACAAACAGGAAAGCGGATATTACAGCGCATTTTTTGAATATTCCACGATTCCCTATTAAAAAACCAACGGCAAATATTATAAAAACCGCAGAGATAATCAAAGCCAAAACAGGCGCGTTTATATTTAAAACGGAAAAAGACGCTTTTGAGCATTTATCAACAGCAAGCAGCATAAATCTGTTTATTATAAACAGCACGCGGCACAATATTTCCGATATATAAGGCACAGAACAGAAAAACGCAAATATTACCGATAATATCAGCGAAACCTGAGCGGCAGGGATCATAATCAAATTTATAATAAGCCCCATAATACTTACACTGCCGAAAATAAAATACATCACGGGAAATGTTGAAATAAAAACAGCCGCAGATGCCAAAATAATATCCAAAAAATAATTTAAAACTTTATTTTCAAAATGAAAAGCCGATTTAAATTTCGGTTCTATTGTTATAAGTCCTAAAACGGCTGTAAAAGTAAGCATAGCGCCCGCATCTGCAACGGCATAAGGATTAAAACACACAATAAAAGCCGCCAAGCCCAATGAATTGAGGGAATCGCTTTTATTTTCAGCTAAAAGAGAGATTAAATAAACAATCATCATTATACCGGAACGTATCATTGATTTAGAAAATCCCGATAACGATATATAAAACAGCACAGAAAACAGAGTTATAAACACACGCGGATAAAGAGGTATCGTAATTTTCCTTAAAAGATAATAAAGAAACCCCGCCACAATACTCATATGTAATCCGGAAACTGCCATTAAATGAGTAACTCCGCAGGCTTTAAGATTATTGTATGCTTCGCTGCTCAAAAGAGATTTATTTCCGGTAAGCAGCGCCAGCGACACTGCGCCCTCATCGCCGGGCAGGCGCTCTCTAAAAACGTTTTTTAGATAATTTCTTATATTCAGCACATATTTGTTTAAGCTTTTGACGGATTTATCTGTTGTCATAAAGCTGTTTAACGAGCCCTTCAAAAATATATCATTTCCGAAATTTCCGGCTGATTCATACGCGTTATCCGCAAACGAAAACAAATCAACATTTGCATCAAACACCTGATAATATTCAGCGTTAATTTTTCTGTCTGAATAAAGTGTAAATTTGATATTTTGAGGAGATTCCGGCAAATCAATGCTTTTTGATTTAACAGTATATGAATATTTACCCGATGAAGTTTTTTCTTCCAAATCTGTTATATAAAGCTGTGCGTTTACGGTTTGCCCGCTCATTTTAATCTGAGGCAGATACGATGAATAGTAATTAAATATAAAAATCAATGAAAAAAGAAGCACGGAAAACAAACAGAGTGGTACAGTAATTGCCCGCCGTGTTTTTCCCACGCACATAAAAAGAACAAAAAGAGCACCCGCGGAAATAAAAACCACAAATGCCCATTTTATATTCATAAAATTAAGCGTAATAAGAGTTAATGCCGCTGAAAAACCCACATTAGCAAAAACTCTTTTCATTCGCTTCTCCTTTAATTATTACAGTTTTACAGGCTCAATAACAAATGAATAGCTTTGTTTAACGCCCTTTTTCATAAGATAAGGTTCTCTCACAAATGCCTGACCCGGCAAATCGCCGCCTACACCAATTTGCTGATGATCAATATTAAGCGCTGTAATTTCATTATTATATGGTATTTCATGCACATGTTTTGTTTTTGCAAGCTGCTCAATGGTGTAATGATGAGCGCTGAAATTGATAAAATCATTAAAGTAAGAACTGATTTTAAAACCAAAACCGTTTTTATCGGTTATTGTTAAGCAGCGAACATCTGCTCTGTTTGAGCTTTCCTGCGGGCGCATATATCGGTGTTCTAATTCTGCAACCGTGGATTTATGGCAGCTTATTTTCGCGCCGCTTTTACGGTCTGAATAAGTGGCGTGAGGGCCTCTGCCATACCAGTTAATATATTCCATTTTGCCATCCAAAGTCATTCTGGCTCCGAATTTTATCATATTCGCTTTTGGAATTGCGCTAAAGTAAACATATATACGCTTATCCGGATAAACTTTATAAGTTGAAACAGAATCCTTAAGCATAGGCGTTTTCCACGCAGTATGAATTTCAACGCAGTTATCCCCACCCGCTTTTACCACGGTTTTTACCGCTTTTGCCTTATGACTTGCAGTTCTCCACTTATAATACGGATGAAAAGGTATTAGCTGTGGAACAAAATTCAAGGAATCAATATCGTTATCAGTTAGAGCCCTGAAATAATAAGGTTCCAGAGGCGCTTTAAGTTTTTCTCTGCCGTCTATCGAGATACCGATAATTCTGCCGTTGTCAATTTTTACGTAATATCCATCTCCGTTTATTTCAACCTTGTTTCCTTTTACGGAAAATTCAAGATTTCCTTCGCAAACAGGAGCGGCGGGCTGAGGCATAGGATTAAGTATAAACTGATCCCAGGCTACTTCATAATTTGATTTAAGACCCGGTGTTTTCTTTCTTGTGAAGAAAGAAACAGTAAGAACAACCTCTTTATCATCCGGGAAAGAAGTTATATTATAAGGAATGTTTATATATGTTTCGGAAAGAGGAGGGCATTCAAATTTATCCAATTCACCGGATGCAAGAATATCACCCTGCGCTTCCACCTGCCAGCGGCAAATAAAAGATGAAATATCAGTGAAAAGAAATTTATTTTTAACTTTATATGTTCCCTTATTAATATCAAAAGCTTCTGTGGCAATTTCGGCATTAAAGTTTTTTACCTCATAAATATGGTGATGAACGGTGCTGTCGGCAGCGATAATCC
>JAJBVR010000210.1 GCA_020859725.1 Clostridiales bacterium
AATCCGGAATATACGGGTGTGCGGGATTTTTAATATCTATATCGGTATTAAGCACTTCAACAACGCGGTCCCCGCAGGCTTTTCCTCTTGCAAGCTGAAGCAGCGTCATTGAAATCATAACAAGACTCATTAAAACCTGCACTATATATGAAGAAAAAACTGAAATTTGCCCAACATCCATAACCCCGGAATTTGCTTCACGCGCGCCCTGATAATAAACAAAAATTATAACCGCGTTAAGCATAAGCATCATAATCGGCATAACGGTTACAATAAGACCCGAGGCTTTCGCGCCCTGAGCCGCAAGTTCGTCAGAGGCATTATGGAATTTCTTTTTCTCATGATTTTCTCTTACAAAAGCCTTAACCACACGTATTCCTATTAAATTTTCCTGCACGACTCTGTTTACGTTATCTATTTTTCTTTGAGTTTTCTGAAACAGAGGAAAGCCGAATTTTAAAACGCAAACAACAACCACTATAAGAACAGGCAGCAAAACAAGCAAAATACTGCTCATTTTCGCATTTATTCTTACGGCAAAAACAGCCGCAACCACCAAAAGGGCAGGCCCTCTTACAAGTATACGCATACACATCATAAGCGTGTTCTGAAGCATCGTAATATCATTTGTCATTCTTGTGGTAAGAGAAGCGGTTGAAAATTCATCAATGTTTTTAAAGGAAAAACCGCTTATTTTTTTGTAAACAGCATTTCTGAGCCTGAAAGCAAAATTCTGGCTGCACACCGATGAGGTTTTCATTGTTGCCAAACCTCCGCACAGTCCTATAACGGCAAGCAGAAGCATAAAAAGCCCAAATTTTATAACATCCGTTCTTATTTCCTGAGGGTTGGCATCCGAGCTTACTTTATTGTAAATCACATTGGCTATTGAGGGCAGCGCAAGCTCACAGACTGCCTCAGCAATCATACCCGCCGCGCTCACGGCCGCCAAGCCCCACAGCCCTTTCATATATTTTGCAAGAGTTTTAAGCATTAACAGCGCCCTCTTTCTTCTTTAATATTTTAAAATAAAACCGCATTATTAATAAAATTCAGCGGAATTTCAACGGTTTTATATCAAATAATTTTATCACAGGAAAAATAAATGTCAATAATATTATTGTAAATATTTGCTATATATGTTAGAATATTCGATTGAATCAGATATGCATTTGCGGGAGAATCAATTTATGAATTTATGCGATTACGGCACGGTAACCGAAATTTTAAAACGCCACGGATTTACCTTTTCCAAATCATTGGGGCAGAATTTCATAGTAAATTCCGAAATATGCCCGCGTATGGCGGAAAGCGTAAGCAACATTGAAAAATCCTGCGTTTTGGAAATAGGCCCCGGTATAGGAGCGCTTACAAAAGAGCTTTGCCTGAGAGCCGAAAGGGTTGTTTCCGTTGAATTGGACAAGCGCCTTTTTCCTGTATTACGAGAAACGCTTGCTGATTTTAAAAATCTTGAAATTATTGAGGGCGACGTACTGAAGCTTGATTTAAATAAACTTATAGAAGAAAAATTTCATTGTGCAAGCTCGGTTAAAATATGTGCCAATCTGCCTTATTATATAACATCTCCCGTTATAATGAAGCTGCTTGAAAGCAAAACCAAAGCAGATGAAATAGTTGTTATGGTTCAAAAGGAAGCGGCAGACAGATTGTGCGCGGAAGTAGGCTCCAAAAACTGCGGAGCGGTAACAATAGCCGTAAATTATTTTGCAAAAGCGGAAAAGCTTTTTAATGTAAGCAGGCAGTGTTTTATTCCCGCTCCCAAAGTAAACAGTGCTGTTATAAAATTAACCGCAAGAGGTAATCCGCCTGTTGATATTTCAGACGAGGCACATTTTTTTAAAACAGTAAAAGCTGCGTTTTCACAAAGGCGCAAAACCGCGCAAAACTGTTTATCCTCCGCATTGGGAATTTCCAAGGAAACCGCAGGTGAAGCGCTTAACAGAATAGGCAGAAATGAAAAAGACAGAGCCGAAACCTTTACAATGAAAGAATTTGCCTTGCTTTCCGAAATAATAAGCAGTTTTGATTAAAACGGCATACGGCAGTAAAATTCATTTGAAATAAATTTAAAGATTTTATTAAAAGGCTTTATATTAAAGAGCGCATACTTATTAAAGCATTACGGAAATAAGTTTTTATTATATTTAAGATTTGGGGATTTATTATGAAAGACAACAACAATAAACAATCCGAAAATGAAATTCTGGCAAATAAAATTTCCAAAACGTTTATTAAAGACCCTATTTTTATGTACTTTTGCCCGGAAAAGGCAAAGAGGTCCGATTTCATAAAAAAGTTTTTTATATACAATTTTGATAAATTGGAAGCAGAAAATGATTTCTATGTTTCCGAAAACCAAAATGCAGTTGCGGCGCTTGCTTCTCCCGATAAATTGGATTTTCGTTTTTCCGGCAAGCACAGCCTTTCGCTTAAATTAAACAGATATTCAAAAAATATTTTAATTCACAGAGAAATAGTTAAAAATATAATTGACGTTGTTGTGCCGCCGCAGCTGAAAAAATATATACTCACAGTATATGCGGCGCCTGATGTATCCGTCAAGGAAATAAACAGTATTATTGATATTTGCACCGCAAAGGCAAAAAAGAGGGATTTGTGCTTGTGTATGAAACTTTCTCAAAGCGGTTTATTAAAATTTTTGAGGAAAAAGGCTTTGAAACAGCTTATGAGCGCCAATTTCTTTCAACTCAGTTTTATCAAACATTTATGATTTATAATATATGATTTAAAAATACACAAATCCGTAAAAAACGTAAAGCAAATATCATTACTACCCGTCAAATAAAACAGTAAAAAAGGCAGATACATAGACAATCATTATGTATCTGCCCTTTTTTATGGATTGTGTCAATAGTTTTGTGTAAACTTGTTAAAGTTTCTTGTATCAGTGCAAGT
>JAJBVR010000147.1 GCA_020859725.1 Clostridiales bacterium
CTGCCAACGAGCATCACTGATAAAACTATTGCAACTTGCTATTGCAATTCGAGACTTTTTTTGAATGTGAAAAACTTATTTTACTTTCGCTGCCGTTAATCAGTTTTTTAATGTTTTCTCTGTGGGCGATAAGAATAATCACTGTAAAAACTACTGCGATTATTGTTATTATAAAACTTTTATGAAAAGCAAAAATCAGAACAGGATAAAGAATTGCCATAATTATGCTTCCCAAAGAAACATATTTGGTTAACGCAACGATAATTATAAAAACAGCAAGCAAAATGAGCGCGATACGCCAATCTATAATAAAAACCATTCCTCCGGATGTTGCAACACCCTTTCCCCCTTTAAATTTAAAAAAACAGGGAAAAATATGCCCAAGCACACAGAAAAATCCTGAAAATGATTTTATCATTATATCCGTGCCGGCGCCAAAATAAGAATTTATTAATTCATACACAGTTTGATTTTTAAAATTATAATCTGCAAAAGAATTTTTTATTATAATAAATGTAAGAGCGATTGCCGCCGCGACCTTGAGCATATCTCCGAATATGGTAAGAAAAGCAAGTTTTTTTTCGTAATTTCTAAGCATATTTGTGGTTCCGGCATTACCACTGCCGTGATTTCTTACATCATCTCTTGCAATTTTTTTTGAAAGAATAACACCGAAGTTAAAGCTTCCTAAAATATATGAAAGAAGAGCGGTTAAAAAAGCAAACAACAAAACAAAATAATTCATTATTTTTTGTTATCTCCCCTTTCGCGGATTATAAAGCGAACGGGAGTTCCGTTCAGTCCAAATACTTCGCGTATCTGATTTTCCAAATATCTTTGATATGAAAAATGAAACAATTCTGAATTATTTACAAAAAAAACAAATGTCGGAGGTCTTGTAGAAGCCTGGGTCATATAAAATATTTTAAGTCTTTTGCCCTTATCTGTTGGCGGCTGAACTCTTGATGTTGCCATACCAAGAACTTCATTTAGTTTTCCTGTGGAAATTCTCATAGAATTCTGAGTATGAACAAATGAAATCATTTCAAAAAGCTTATTGATTCTCTGCCCGGTTTTTGCCGAGATAAACATTATAGGGGCAAAGCTCATAAAAGAAAAATCAATTTTAAGCTTATCTCTGAATTCTTTCATAGTATTTCCGTTTTTTTCAACAGCATCCCATTTATTTACTGCTATGATACAGCCTTTTCCCTGTTCGAGGGCGATTCCTGCCACTTTTGAATCCTGCTCGGTAAAGCCTTCGGCAGCGTCAATCATAATCACGCACACGTTTGCTCTTTCCACTGCAGTTCTTGCACGTATAATGCTGAACTTTTCAATCGCGTCATTTATTTTGCTTTTGCGCCTTATACCGGCGGTATCAATTAAATTAAACCTGCCAAACTCATTTTCAACGAATGTGTCTGTTGAATCTCTTGTTGTTCCGGCAATATCCGAAACAATAGTTCTGTTTTCACCGCTTATTTTATTTACAAGTGAAGATTTTCCAACATTCGGCTTTCCGATTATTGCTACATTAATAATTTCCGAATCTTCATCTTCCTGTGAGTATTCAGGCAAATATTTAACAATTTCGTCAAGCAGATCCCCGGTTCCGTGCCCATGAACCGAAGAAACCGCAATAGGGTCGCCTATACCAAGATTATAAAATTCATAAAACTCAGGCTTAGGTGCGCCTATACTGTCGCATTTATTAACGCATAACACAATAGGTTTTCCGCTCTTTTGAAGCATTGCGGCTACTTCACTGTCAGCCGCTACTATCCCGGAGGTCAAATCAGTCACAAGAATTATAACATTCGCCGTATCAATGGCTATTTCAGCCTGAGCTCTCATCTGTTTTAATATAACATCATCAGAATACGGCTCTATTCCGCCGGTATCAACAAGCAGAAACTTCTTTCCGAGCCATTCGCAATCGCCGTAAATTCTGTCACGCGTAACTCCGGGAGTATCGTCCACAATCGAAAGCCTTGAGCCGATAAGCTTATTAAACAGAGTTGATTTTCCTACATTAGGCCTTCCTACAATAGCTACAACGGGTTTCATAAAGGAATCCCTCCAAACCTTAAATTAGTTGAAATAACAAGAAAGACGGACGAAACTGTCCGTCTGAAATGTTAAAGCGATTAAGCTTCTTTAGAAATAACTTCCTTACCATTGTAGTATCCGCAGTTTGAGCATACCTTATGAGGTACTGTATAAGCTGCACAGTTAGGACACTTAACAAGTGTAGGAGCATCTAACTTCCAAACACTTGAACGTCTCTTGTTTTTTCTTGCCGTAGAAGTTCTTCTCTTTGGTACTGCCATTTTATAGCCTCCTTTATTCAATAACTGAATTATTATTCATCATCCAACAGCTGAAGAAGCGCTTCCATTCTTGGGTCAACGTCTTTCTTGCAGCCGCATTTGCCGAGATTAAGATTTTTACCGCATTTGGGGCACAGCCCCTTGCAGTTTTCCCTGCAAAGAATTTTGCTTGGTAAAAACAAATATATTTCCTCAGTAATCAGCTCATCCAAATCAAGCAAACCGTTTTTCACAACGATATAATCATCATATTCATCATAATCAATTTTATTTGCCAGGCTTTGAACAAGAGTTTTATCCAAAGAAAAACTCATTTTTTTATTTATCGGTTCGGCACATCTGTCACAAAATCCGAAAAAATCAAAAGACACATTCGCACTAAGAAAAACCACACCGGCATTTTGATTAACGGAGCCTTTAATTAACGCCCCGTTTTTTATCGGATTATAGGTGCTGTAAACCAAATCATCAAGAGGTAAGGTGTAATCAAACAAAAGCGCGTTATTATCACCGTTGAAGAGATTTGTAACATCAATTTTCATAAAGACACCTCATCTTGCACTTTTATTATTATATATATAAGAATTAAATTTGTCAATAGAA
>JAJBVR010000124.1 GCA_020859725.1 Clostridiales bacterium
ATTATGCGCTGAAAATATATCCTTTTCTTACACTAAAAGCAAAAAAGTTATTAACGAGGTTTCTTTCTCTGTTGAAAGCGGAAAAATAACAGCCTTAATCGGAGCAAACGGCTGCGGAAAATCCACACTGTTTCAACTGCTTACGGGAAAATTAAAACCTGATTCAGGCAAAATAACTCTGGACGGAGTAAATATAGAAAAAATCAAAAGAAAAAATTTTTCACGCATTGTTGCCGTTGTTCATCAGTACAATACTGCTCCGTCTGACTTAACCGTAAAAAAGCTTGTTGAAATGGGAAGAACGCCATATAAGAACACATTTTCGTACAAAAACAGTAAAACAGACAGAGAAACTGTGGATTTTGCACTTGAAATAACCCACACTAAAAAATACGAAAATGAAATGATTTCGCAATTATCGGGCGGTCAGAGACAACGGGTATGGCTGGCGCTGGCACTGGCACAATCACCTAAAATTTTACTGTTGGATGAAATAACTACATATCTTGATATTAAATACCAGTATGAAATATTAAATCTTATTAAAACTTTAAACCAAAAGAATCAATTAACGGTTTTAATGGTGCTGCATGACATTAATCAGGCTATTGAATTCAGCGATAATACAATTATTATGAAAGCCGGAAAAATTCTTTGTGCAGGAAAAACCGATTCAGCCATAACAAAAGAATATCTTGACAGCGCCTTTGGCGTAAACAGCCAGATTGCTCGTTTTGATAATAAAAAATACTTCATAATAAATAACGGAAAGGATGAAATGCCTTGAATTATAAAAAACAAAAAGAGCCGGCGAAGAGCTGATTGTAATTGGTGCAACCATCTTGATATGCACATTATTCTTTATCTTTTTCGGAACAAGGCTGCTCATTGATACGGCTTATTTAACAAATTCGCAGACAAGTGATTCGTCATCTTTGAGTGATTCGGCAGCTTCCGATAATACGGGAGCTGATGTTGATACAGAAAACGCAAATACATCTTCCGATAATAACTCCGAGAATACAAATTCATCGGAAAATACAACCAAAAGATTACAAGAGGAACAAACCAAAAATCTTCCCGACAGAAGAACAGATTCAATTTCCATTCCCGGCGTTAAATCCATAACAATACCCAAAAACATCTCTGACGTAAACGTAGATTTATATAATCCGGCTAAAAACAACTGTTTCTTTGAAATTTCAATTGTTTTGAAAGACGGAAACAAACAGATTTATAAATCGGATTTGGTTAAACCCGGGCAGCATATTTACAGTATTAATCTCAGCGAAGCTTTGCCGTAAGGAGAATATGATGCCGTTATTCACTATAACGCTTACACTATGGATGAAAGCCGGTCACAGCTTAACTCAGCCAATGTTGAATTTACGCTTATAGTGAAATAATTACGCTCAACAGGCTGATTTATCAGCTTTGAGAATATAAAAATTTGCACGCGAAAGTGTGTGGCGCAAAAGCGCAGAAAGGAGTGCATATATATATGCAAAAATTTAAACTTAAGGCAAATAGAATTGCCGCCGTATGCATGGCGGTGGTTATGATTGTTTCCACATCAATAACTGCATTTGCCGCAGACAACCCTTTGGAGGAAGGCACATATAATGTTAAATCAACTCTCTCCTGCTATGTTAGTGCAATGGGCGGAGTAGAATTTTCAGATGGTTATGGATTGCTGAAAAATACAACTGTTACTGTAGATGAAAACGGTAATACAAGCGCAACATTAAATCTTGGATTAACAAGCGGACTTTCTATTTTTGGCGTAGCCTGCACGGCATTCATCGGAACTGACGAAGCTCCGGGTTATTACGACGCAGAGGGTAACAAGCAGTATGCTACATCGTATACTGTCAGTGAAGAAAAAGCCGCAAACAGCAAAGGTGAAGTTAATTACATTACATCGCTTACTTTTCCTGTTAATCAGAAAACAAGTGAATATACAATGTGGCTCTATCTTGACAGTAATGTTATGGGCTGTCAGCTTGGCGACGGCAGCGGCACAGGCTCGTCAAACACCCCGGTGTTTCAACGGCACATACCGCTAAATTGACAATTGACTGGAGCAGCGCCGAGATTGTTAAAACAGCTGATTCATCAACGAATCAGAGCTCGGATGTAGTTTACGAAGTCGGAGAAGGTTTTGAAGTTGAAATTCCTGCTCAAATTATTGTTGATACAGCAACCAAGACAGGCACATATGAAGTTTTGGCGCAAAGCTTCTTCCTTGCGGAAAATGCGTATGTAACTGTTGTTGCCGCTCCAAACGGCACTCTTTCCAATGGTACCGGCACTGTTAATTTCACAAACACTCTTGCACAGGGTAATCTTCTTGCTACAGGCGATACCCTTGCCGGAACAATCAATGTAACAAGCGATCATACAACCCCAGGCGTTTATACCGGCACAACCGAGTTCACAATCAACTATTTTTCAAAATAAGATAGTTCCTTAAGGTAATATATAAAACGGTTTTACAGGCTCACTCTGCGAAACCGTTTTTTCTGATTTAAAATACAGCTGTATAACAGTATCCGCCCAAGGGTTATCGGCAAACGGATAAATCTATACTGATAGAGCTGGCGGAACGCAGCCCTGCCGGAAAGCATCCGTTTCGCCGTTTCCTTTCGGATTTGAAGAGATACGTGCTAAACGGCGCCAATCAGCAATATCGGCAATTAAAATAAAACCGGCAAATTTAATTACCGCACAGGAAAAAACAACCGCCCTGTTATGCAAAAGCAGGGCGGTGTGGCGCAGATGCAGGGATTTGAACCCTGGAAACGGTGGTTGCCGTTTACACGATTTCCAATCGTGCTCCTTCGGCCAGCTCGGACACATCTGCAAATATATCAATTAATTTTTTTAAAAGCGAGAGCGGCATAAGCCGCTCATATAATT
>JAJBVR010000102.1 GCA_020859725.1 Clostridiales bacterium
CCCTTTGAAGTCTTCTTCGATACTCTGTTGCACTTGACTTGACAATTCAAGCGTCTAAGTCTAAAATCTCACACAATTTCCTAAGCTTGTCCGCATTATGTAAATCGTATTTATTCTGTTCAATTCGCATAAGCATATCGACACTGATGCCAACAATGTTTGCAACTTGTTTTATTGTCATATGCTTTTCAATCCCTTGCTTTTTGATTGCACCGCCGAAGGTGGAATCATCAATTTCATTAAACGCATTGAAAGAATAATGCTTATAATTATTTACCATGAGTTTGATACAAAACAGGGGAGTGTATTCAACTTTACCATTCTTAATCCTATGAAGCAAATATGCGTTAGGTAATGACTGACACACACTCCATGTATCTATTTCAGGCAGGGTGCACACTTTTTGCGGCATTAAAGTACAAATTGTTGCTGTTATGTTAGCATAGCATTAATAATCCTTATTAATTTCTACTAATGTAGATGAATAAGTAAACTCAGTGAAATAATCGTGATTTAATAATCCTTATTAATTTCTACTAATGTAGATACGGCTCTTATTGCCGCATCTAGTTGCAAAGCAGATTCAGGTTTAAATGTAGACACTTAGCAGGATTTAATATTATAATTATATAAACATAAAAAGAAAAAGCAGGTTTGTTAAAACCTGCTTTTTCTGTGTGGTGGGAACAACAGGGCTCGAACCTGTGACCCTCTGCTTGTAAGGCAGATGCTCTCCCAGCTGAGCTATGCTCCCACAGCGGTATTTATTGTAACATAAATAATATAAAAGTCAAGTGGTTTTGAGAAATTATTCCTTAAAATCAATCAAAATCAGCCAAGAGCCACATCAAGCGCCATCATTATTGAAAATCCCATAGAAAAAAACACGGCGCCGAGTCCGGAAGAATTTTCGTCCACTGTTTCCGGAATAAGTTCTTCTATAACAACATATATCATAGCTCCCGCCGCGAGGCAAAGAAGATAGGGAAGCGCCGGTGTTATAAGCCCGGAAAAAAGTATTGTTATAACGGCTCCTATCGGTTCTACAATTCCGGATAAAGCCCCGTATAAAAAAGATTTTGCTTTACTCTGCCCGCTGCTGTGAATTGGCATAGACACTATAGCGCCCTCGGGGAAATTTTGAATTGCAATGCCTATTGCAAGAGCAAATGCGCCGGCGGTTGAAACTCCTTCTTTTCCTGCAAGGCATGCGGAATAAATAACTCCTATTGCCATTCCTTCGGGCAAATTATGCAGAGTTACAGCGAAAACAAGCTTTGATGTTTTGGATTTTAAATTTTCAGAGCTTTTTCCATCCGGATAAGGGGTAATTTTATTTATTATAAGTAAAAATAAAATCCCTGCCCAAAATCCGATGAATGCAGGAACAAATGAAAATCTTCCCATTACTTCCGATTGATCTATAGCGGGAAGTATCAGGCTCCAAATTCCGGCGGCAACCATAACGCCTGCGGCAAATCCGTTCAATATACGGCGTACATTTTTGCCAAGTTCTTTTTTCATAAAAAAACGCAGCATGCTCCCAGTGAAGTGCCTAAAAACGGAATTAGTATTCCTTTTATTATATCAATATACACAAAGTATCACCCTAAGAAAAATGTTATCCCTTTATCCTATTCCTCAAAGGGTGAATTGCCATTGTGTTTTCTGAAAAATCACATTCTGTATTTTTCAGCCTGCAAATTAAACATATATGCGTATTTGCCGTTTTCAGCCATAAGCTGTGAGTGAGAGCCGCTTTCGATTATTTTCCCGTTTTCCATAACATAAATTTTATCGGCGTTAACTGTAGTAGTAAGCCTGTGTGAAATGAATATAACGGTTTTATCCGACGCGGCTTTCATTATGGCCCTGTTTAAATTATATTCCGCAATCGGGTCAAGGTTTGCGGAGGGCTCATCCATAATAATATATGGGCATTTTTTATAAAATACTCTTGAAATTGAAACTTTTTGCGCTTCACCTCCGGAAAGCATTATTCCGCTGTCATCAAATTCACGCAAAAGTTCTGTGTTGATTCCAAAAGGCATTTTTTTATTGAATCCGCTGTATTCAAGCGCGCTTTTAACTCTTTCGCCATTAAATTCATTGCTTAGAGCAACATTTTCCGCAAGAGAAGCGGCAAAAATCTGAAAATCCTGAAAAACAGCTGAAAATCTGTTTTTATGTGAATCTAAAGTTTCTTCTTTAATATTTCTGCCGTCTATAAGTATTTCGCCGCCGGTAACATCATATAATCTGAGCAATAAATTTGTGAGCGTTGTCTTTCCCGCACCGTTATAGCCTACAAGGGCAATTTTTTCATATGGCTTTATTGTAATATTTATATCGCTGAGAGTTGATTTATCGTTTCCGGGATATGTAAAAGAAACATTTTTCAACTCTATTTTTTTAGGTTCTTTGCATTCGGCTGTATGATTACCGGAATGAATTTTGTTTTTTCGGGCGAGAAATTCACGGAATTTTTCAATCATTTTAGCCTGCTCCGAAAATGTTCTTGAAACAACAACAGTTAAAAAAGAAAATGAAACCGCAATGGAATAAGCCCCGTTAAATGCGGCAATGAAATCTCCGGCAGAAAGAGTTTTTGCTTTTATAACGCTGTAGCCAAGATAAAGTGGAAGCAAAAACATAAATCCGAAAATTTGCACTCCGCTTTCCTGGAAAAAATAAATAAAGTCTATTTTTGAAACATATTTGCGCTGATTTTCTATAACATCGTCTGCCGCTTCCCGGTATTTTTTTATCAAAAGAGGTTTAATATTATTCATACGCACCTCTTTTGCGTATTCCTGAAGATAGAAAATTCTTGCAAAATAGTCCGATCTTCTGTGAAGTCTGTTATTCTCCATTCGCCGTTCAGACTGAAGCAAGCCTATCTTTCTGCTTAAAGG
>JAJBVR010000071.1 GCA_020859725.1 Clostridiales bacterium
TTCAAGCCCCGTGGAAAAGGAAAGCATAGCCGGAATAAATTCATATCTTGTTATATATTGTATTATACTTGTTGTCTCCATACTTCTCGTTTCTCTTAATGAATTTGACACAACCACAACCGCCACTTCGGTTATAACGTGTATAAATAATGTAGGCCCCGGATTGGAAGCGGTTGGACCTACGGGAAATTTTTCCGGATTCAGCGAGTTCTCAAAATTAGTTCTGAGTTTGGATATGCTTGTGGGCAGATTGGAGATTTTTCCGATTTTAATATTATTTAATCCGCATACCTATAAAAAATAAACTTCCGAAAAGGAGATTGAATATGGAAAAAATAAAGGCAATTCTTGAAGCAATTGACAGTGCAGTATGGGGACCGGTAATGCTTTGCTTGCTTGTCGGCACAGGAATATTTCTTACAGTAAGATTAAAATTTCTTCCGTGGTGAAAACTGCCGTTTGCGCTTAAAATGATTTTTAGCCCGGAATCCAGAAAAACAGACGGCGGCAAGGGCGATATTTCACCTTTTTCCGCATTGATGACCGCGCTTGCCGGAACAATAGGTACGGGCAATATTGTAGGTGTTGCAACGGCAATGGTTGTTGGAGGTCCCGGAGCGCTTGTGTGGATGTGGATTGCCGCGGCTTTCGGCATATCAACAAAATATGCGGAGTGTGCGCTTGCAATTAAATACCGTGAAACAAATTCAAGCGGTGAAATGTGCGGCGGCCCTATGTATACAATAAAAAATGCTTTTAAGAACAAAAAGATTGCCGCGGTTTTGGCAGGCGCATTTTCTGTTTTCACTGTTTTGGCTTCGTTTGGCATAGGTAATCTTTCACAGGCAAATTCAATTTCTTCTTCTTTGACTAATACCTTTTCTGTTCCGAAATGGGTTACCGGCGTGTTACTCGCGGTTTTAACCGCGGTTATAATTTTCGGCGGAATAAAATCTATTTCAAAGGTTTCATCTGTATTGGTGCCTGTTATGGCTGTTTTCTATATCCTTGCCGGTATTACAGTAATAGCGATAAATTATAAAAATGTCCCCGCCGGTCTTGCTTCAATCTGGTCTATGGCGTTTGGAGGAAAGGCCGTTGCCGGCGGAATTGCCTGAACAATTACAGCTTCGGTTATGCAGAGTATTCGATATGGCGTTGCAAGGGGCGTTTTTTCAAATGAAGCGGGTCTTGGTTCTGCCGCGATAACTGCATCATCAGTTACAACAAGCAGCCACGTTCAGCAAGGTTATATTAATATGTGCGGCACTTTTATTGACACAATAATTGTTTGCTCAATTACGGGTTTGGCTATTGCTTCTTCCGGCGTTCTGGGCACAGTTGACGCGCACGGAGAATACATAACCGGCTCCGACCTTACAATCGCCGCTTTCAGTTCCGCCCTTGGGAAGCCTGGTGCGGTTATAGTTTCCGTGGGTATACTGATGTTTGCATTTTCAACTATTCTCGGTTGGGAATATCAGGGAGAAAAGGCGCTTGAATATTTGTTTAAAAAGAAAACAGTATGTATAATTTACAGGGTTGTTTTTGCTGTTATTGTATTTTTCGGCTCGATTGTTGCTCTTGATATCGCATGGTCATTCAGTGATATAGCAAACGGTCTTATGGCGGTTCCGAATCTTATTTCGCTGATTGCTCTTTCGGGTGTTTTGGCAAAAGATACTTTTAAGC
The DNA here is from genome assembly GCA_020859725.1 of Clostridiales bacterium. Classification (GTDB taxonomy): domain Bacteria; phylum Bacillota; class Clostridia; order Oscillospirales; family Acutalibacteraceae; genus Eubacterium_R. Next base: position 1,693 of record JAJBVR010000071.1, read on the forward strand.
ATAAATCGCTTAACGGGAAAATTTAATTTGAAAGTTCGGAGATTAATTAATATATAATATTATTGACTTTTATATGCAAACATTATAAAATAGAAAAGTAGTTATTTTAACAAGAGGTGTAATGAATGGCGAGTTGCCCTAATTGCGGCGCGCATATTTCGGCATGGAACATTAAGGCCGAATGCAAAAAGTGCGGTGTGTCAATACCTAATTATAATTGGATGGAAAGGCTTGAAGAAGATAATAAAAACGCCGAAGCGGCATTTTTGGTTTTTAATAAAACCATTAACAGAATGCGTTATTCACTGTTCGGAACAAAACTGCGAATAGTAAGATTTGTTCTTACATTTATCCCTGCGTTGGCTTTTATTATTCCGTGGTCGGCTGTTAACAGCGGCGGTGAAAGTTTCAGTCTGACCTTATTGTCGTTTAACGGTTCTAAATCCGCCATCGATGTTTTATTGGAAATAATTAATAATTTTTCCTTGGTTACGGTTAATATTCAGTTTGAAAAATTTGCCGGTCCGGCTACTTTTATGTTTGCCGCTGTGGTGTTCTATTTTCTTTCGGCAATTTGTATTGTGCTTGCATTTTTGTTTAATATAATTAAATGTGCAAAGCCTAAAACTAAATCTGCTGTAACTTTTGATATAATCACTGTAATTTTTTCTGTTATTTCTGTGATTTTATTCTCGTTAACCGCCGGATTGGGAGCGGAATCGGGCGCTTTCAATTTCGGTTCTTTATCGGCTTTTGATATTTCCGGGGGCTTTTTATGGGGATATATTCCGGCGCTGCTTTTGTTTTTTATCGCTATGGGAATTAATATCGCTGTTGCCGCCGCGCCTGCAAAAACAGACGAAATTCTTGAAAATGAAAGGCTTGAGAAGGTTGCGGCTAAAGAGGCGAAAGAACGTGAAGCCGAATTGAAAAAAGCCATTGCGCGCGAAGAAGCAAAAAAAGCGGAAGAAGAGGAGCAAAAACGTGTTGTTGCTGAAGCGAAAAGAAAGGTAGCGGAGCACAAAGCAAAAAAAAGCTCCAAGAAAAAGGATAAATAATTTATATTAGCTCTGCTGAAATATATTTTCACAGAGCTTTTTTGTTGAAGAAAATTAACCGTGATGATATAATTAAATCATTCACTTTTATGAAGGTGAATATACAATGTAAGTGCAACAGTCAAAAAGACGAAAAAGAATGACTCA
>JAJBVR010000186.1 GCA_020859725.1 Clostridiales bacterium
GTTTTGTATTCAAAAAAATTAAATCAAAATATTTTATTGCAGATAACCGTGTTATAATCAAGGTTAAGTTCGCGTTAAAAACTCCTTTTGTAAAGTTTGCGGGAATTTTTGAAATCGAATATTCAATTAACGCAAACGGAGTAATTTCCGTTGAATATGAATATAAAAATCTTAAATTCAAATTAATTCCCAAAATGGGAATTTGCCTTGAAATGCCTAAGACTTTCAACAATATCAGATATTTTGGGTATGATATGGAATCCTTATCCGATTTTCACGAGCATTCGGTAATTAAGATAAATTCTTTGACGGTTTCACAAATGAAATGCAATTACATAAAGCCTCAGGAAAGCGGTATGAGATTTAATACTTTTTGGGCTGAAATAACCGATGAATCTGGTATAGGTTTTAAATTTGAAAGCGCTGCTTCTTTCACGTTTAACGCATCTCATTATAATGCGCTGCAATGTGCAAAAGCCGCGCATAAGGATGATTTAACCGAATATAACACAACCGTTGTTAATATTGACGGCTTTGAAATGGGCGCCGGTTCAAATTCCTGCGGTCCCATTCCGGGAGAGGCTCACAGAAAGATGTTGGTAAGAAAATACCGCGGTAATTTTAAGGTTATTCCCGTAGGTGATTAAATGTTTAAATTAGGCACCGATATTGTAAAAATATCCAGAATTGAAAAAAGCATTCAAAACAAAAGCTTTTTACAGAAAGTTTTTACTTTGAACGAAATAGAACACTGTGTTAAAGCTGAAAATTTTGCCGGCATTTTTGCCGCTAAGGAGGCATATTTTAAAGCTTCCGAAACAGGGCTGAAATTTCCGCTCACCGAACTTGAGGTTGTTTATAAAAAAAGCGGAAAGCCTTATTTTAAAGGAATTGCTAACTGTGACCTATCAATCAGCCATGACGGTGATTATGCTGTAGCGTCTGTAATATTATGGGAGTAGATTATGAGAATTTTAACGGCCGAACAAATTAAAAATGCGGAAAATAAAGCAATTGAAAAATATTTTTCTGAGAGTGAGCTTATGAAAAAAGCAGGTGTTCGCTGCACTGAAAAAATCATTAAGTATTACGGCAAAATCATAAACGGCAATAAAGTTTCTGTAATTTGCGGAAACGGAAAAAATGCTGGAGACGGTTTTGTTATCGCAAACGAGCTTTGTAAATTCGGGGCAAAGGCGGAAATTGTTTTGGCTGATAAGATGCCTGTTATAAGCGAACCGCTTTTATATTTTAATGAAGCGGTCAGGAATAAAGTTAAAGTAATTGATTTTCGTGATGCGGAGCTAAACGGTAAGCTTATTGTTGATTGCATTTTCGGAATTGGATTTCACGGAGCGCCGAACCAACAGCTTTCTGATATTTTCAGTTTGATAAACAACAGCGGCATTCCGATTATAAGCATTGATACTCCAAGCGGCACAAACGCTTCGGGAGGCAGTGTTGAAAACGCTGTTAAAGCAGATTTAACTATTGCCGTTTCAACTTTAAAGTATTGCCATATTTTACCTCCTGCAAACGGATACTGCGGGAAAACAGTTGTTGTTAATATAGGAATACCCGATGACTGCTATGAAGAAGAATATATTTATTCAATAACTAAGTCATTTGTTAAAAGCTGCTTTAAACCGGCTGAGAAAAATTCAAATAAGGGCACAAACGGCACATTAACTAATATTTGCGGAAGCTATAGGATGCCCGGTGCGGCTGTTATATGCGCAAAAGCCGCTTTAAAAACGGGAGTCGGACTCCTGCGGTGTGTTTTTCCGAAATCGGCTTATTATTTAATTGCTTCCCATTTAATTCAACCGGTTTTTTTGCCGGTAAGCGAAAATGAAAATAAAACATTTTCAATTGGAGCGTTAAATGATATTATTGACGCTGTTAAAAGTTCGGACTCTGCAGCGGTAGGCTGCGGTATTGGTTGTAATGATGACACCCGTGTAATTGTCAATCAAATTATTAAGGAAAGCGTTTCACCTGTTATTATTGACGCGGATGGAATAAATTCCCTTGTTGGGAATATAGATGTATTAAGAGATGCTCATTCACGGATTGTTCTTACTCCTCATCCGGGTGAAATGGCGCGTATTATTGGTAAAAGTGTTTCATTTGTTCAGCAAAATCGAATAGAAACGGCAAAAAATTTTGCAAAAGAATTTGGTGTTATTACAGTGCTCAAGGGGGCAAACACCGTGGTTACAAACGGTGACGAGGTTTTCGTTAATACCACTGGCAATCCTGGTATGGCAATGGGAGGAACCGGAGATATGCTTACCGGTATGATTGGTTCGCTTGCAGCACAGGGAATGGAATTATTTTCGGCTGCTAAATGCGCTGTTTATATTCATGGACTTTGCGGAGATATAACCGCAAATGAAATAAGTCAAAGAGGTATGACGGCAGATGATATGCTTGAACTTTTAGGAGCGCTGATGAGCGAATTTGATTAACGGAATGATTTTTTGAAAAAAATATTATCTTTAACATTTTTATCGTTTTTCTTTTATGCGGTTGTTCAGCGAAAAAAAGAGCCTGAAATATCTGATTTTTCTCAAAGCGCTTTTGTTGACTGGAACGGTTTCACATATAATTGCATAGTTTCGCTTACGGGAGATATTGTAACCGTTCAGATTATTTCCACGAATGCAAGCGGCTTGAAAATTGTTTATGACGGGGAAAAAGCGGATTTTATATATGACGATATGGAATATAATATCGCAAATAATAATCTTTATAAAACAAACCCCGCCATTGCGGTTTATGATGCTCTCGGCTATCTTAAAACCAATCCCGAAATAAAATGCGCTTCAATAAAAGACGGATTTGAGTATTACGGAAAGACCAATATCGGAGATTTCATTCTTACTT
>JAJBVR010000211.1 GCA_020859725.1 Clostridiales bacterium
TGATTGCCGCATCTGTAAGCACCCTGGTGGTTTCCTGGAAAGACGCTGCCGACAGGAAAGAATCGGTTACCAGGGAGGCTTTTGTTATACCCATCAAAACAGGAATATACGTTGCCTTTTTAAGACCTTCTTCGCCGCCTGCAATTCGTTCGTCAATCTTATCATTGGCTTCATCAACGGATGAAACATCAACCATTGTGCCCGCAACAAGCTCTGTATCCCCGGCGTCATCAACATTGCATTTTTTAAGCATCTGGCGTACTATAACCTCTATATGCTTATCATTTATATCAACACCCTGGGTACGATAAGCAAACTGAACCTCACGAATAAGATAATTGTAAACAGCTTCCTCGCCCAAAATAGCAAGAACGTCGTGAGGATTTTTTGAACCGTATGTGAGCTCCTGACCCTTTACAACGTGCGCGCCGTCCGTTATTTCCTCGTGAAGCCTGAAACCGTAAGGAATAAGATATTTCTTTTCCTCCAGTGTTTCGGTATTTGTAACAACAACATGCTGGGATTTTTTAATTTCTTCAAATCTTACTGTTCCGTCTATTTCCGAAAGGATGGCATACTGCTTTGGCTTTCTTGCCTCAAACAGCTCCTCAACACGGGGAAGACCCTGTGTAATATCCTCTCCGCCGGCGATACCGCCTGTATGGAATGTTCTCATGGTAAGCTGAGTACCCGGCTCGCCGATAGACTGAGCGGCGATAATTCCTACCGCTTCACCAACCTGAACGGGTTCATTAAACGCAAGGTTTGAGCCATAGCATTTGCGGCATACACCGTGGCGCGATTTACAGGTGATAAGAGAGCGTATTTTAACTTCCGTAATTCCGGCGGAAACGATTTTGCCTGCAATTTCCTCTGTCATCATTTCATCGGGAGTTACAATAACCTCTCCGGTTGACGGGTCTTTAACTTCTTCCAAAACGAACCTGCCCACAAGACGCTCGCTCAAAGCTTCAAGTTCCCTGTTTCCGTCCATAATTGCTTTAACAACAATTCCCTCACGGCATCCGCAGTCGTCATCACGAATAATAACATCCTGCGAAACATCAACAAGGCGGCGGGTAAGATAACCCGAGTCGGCTGTGCGCAGCGCCGTGTCCGCCAAACCTTTACGCGCGCCGCGCGAGGAAATGAAATATTCAAGAATATTAAGACCCTCACGATAATTGGCGCGGATAGGAATTTCAATGGTTTTACCCGTCGTGTTTGCAATAAGTCCGCGCATACCGGCAAGCTGGCGAAGCTGAGCCGTGCTTCCGCGGGCTCCCGAATCTACCATCATATGAATGGGATTATGAGTACCGTCAAAATTAGAGGTAAGCTCATTTGTAACTTTATTTGTGCAGTCCTCCCAGGCTTTTATAACTGCGGAAGAGCGCTCGTCATTTGTGATAAGGCCGTAATTATAATTAAGGGTGATTTCATCAACCTGCTTTTCCGCCTCATCAAGATATTTCTTTTTGGCGTCCGGAATAAGAGCATCGCAAACGGCAACGGTTGTGCCCGAAACCGTTGAATACTTATATCCCTGGGCTTTAATGGCGTCCAAAGCGATAGAAGCAACGGAAACCCCGTGAACGGAAATCAGCTTATCAACAATCTGGCCAAGCTGCTTTTTCTTAACAACAAAATCAATTTCAGGTTTAAATTTGTTTTCCGGAACTGAGCGGTCAACAAATCCAAGATCCTGCGGAATCGGATTATTGAATATAATTCTGCCGATAGTTGTGGTAATTACAGCGCTGCCCATATCATTTGAAACCCTGATTTTGGCAGGCGAATGCATTCCGAGGGAGCCTTCCTGATAAGCCATCATAGCTTCATCTTTATCTCTGTAAACTTTATACGCCTTATAAACCGAATAATCGGATTTAAGCGCGTTATCCTTTTCGGAGCAAAGAATATCGGAATCGGAATATGCTCCGGAAATTTTTTCCTTAACCTCTTCAAATGAAATTTCGTTTGTTCTGTTTTCATCCGTAAAGAATTTCGGCTGGCCCGCTTCGCCCTCTTTAATCATTGTTAAATAATAGGAGCCTATAACCATATCCTGCGTAGGAACCGTAACCGGCTTTCCGTCAGACGGTTTAAGAAGATTGTTGGCGGCAAGCATAAGCATACGCGCCTCCGCCTGGGCTTCTGCCGAAAGCGGAACGTGAACCGCCATCTGGTCGCCGTCAAAATCCGCGTTAAACGCCGTGCAGGCAAGAGGATGAAGCTTAATAGCCCTGCCCTCCACAAGAACAGGCTCAAAAGCCTGAATGCCGAGGCGGTGAAGCGTGGGAGCACGGTTAAGCATAACCGGATGATCCTTGATAACAACCTCGAGCGCGTCCCAAACGGCGGGATCCTGCGCGCGCTCAACCTTTTTTCTTGCGGATTTGATATTTGAAGCAACGCCCGTGGCTACCAGTCGTTTCATAACAAACGGCTTAAACAGCTCTATCGCCATTTCCTTTGGCAAGCCGCACTGGTGCATTTTAAGCTCCGGACCTACAACAATAACCGAACGCCCGGAATAATCCACACGCTTACCCAAAAGGTTTTGGCGGAAACGGCCATGCTTGCCTTTCAGCATATCCGAAAGTGATTTCAGCGGTCTGTTGCTCGGACCTGTAACGGGTCTGCCGCGCTTGCCGTTATCAATAAGCGCGTCTACCGCTTCCTGAAGCATTCTTTTTTCATTTCTTACGATAATATCGGGAGCTCCAAGCTCCAAAAGCCTTTTAAGGCGGTTATTTCTGTTTATAACTCTTCTGTAAAGGTCGTTAAGATCTGAGGTGGCGAACCTGCCGCCGTCCAGCTGAACCATGGGGCGGATATCCGGAGGGATAACGGGAATAACATCCAAAATCATCCATTCCAGCTTGTTTCCGCTTTTATAAAAAGCGTCAACCACATCAAGCCTTTTAAGAATACGCACTCTTTTCTGACCTGTAGCGTCCTCAAGCTCTGCGGTCAATTCATTTCTGAGCTGCTCAACATCAATATCGTGCAAAAGCTTTTTAATCGCCTCAGCGCCCATTCCCGCCTCAAAATCATCCTCATATCTTTCACGCATTTCAGCATACTCTTTTTCATTAAGAATCTGCATTTTTTCAAGAGGAGTATCACCGGGATCGGTAACAATATAAAGTGCGAAATAAAGCACCTTTTCAAGATAGCGGGGGCTTATATCCAGCACAAGCCCCAGGCGGCTCGGTATCCCTTTAAAATACCATATGTGGGAAACGGGAGCGGCAAGCTCAATATGAGCCATACGCTCGCGGCGAACCTTTGAGCGGGTAATTTCAACACCGCAGCGCTCGCACACCTTTCCTTTATAGCGAACCCTTTTATACTTGCCGCAATGGCATTCCCAGTCCTTGGTGGGGCCGAAAATCCTTTCGCAGTAAAGTCCGTCCCTTTCTGGTTTAAGGGTTCTGTAATTTATAGTTTCGGGTTTCGTTACTTCGCCGTAAGACCAAGCACGAATCTGCTCCGGAGAAGCAAGCCCGATTTTTATTGAACTGAATTCATTTTGATTTTCCATTTGGAAGCGCTCCTTTATATATAATGTTGCACGGGTTTAAGTCAGTTTGAATACTATTCGTCAAATTCTGAAAAATCGGCATGCTGAGAAGCTTCAAACAACTCGTCAAAATCCGGGTCTTCATCCTCATCCTGGCCTGCTTCCTCGTACTCCTCATCGGAATCCGCGTCTTCAACGGAATATCCGTCGCCTGAGCTGTCAAAATCATTAACCTGAGTGAAAGCATTGTCATCAATAGGCTGTATTTCCGTTCCGTCGTCAATATCCTGCTTCAATTCGATTTCATTTCCGTTTTTATCATAAAGCCTTGTATCAAGGCCGAGAGCCTGAACCTCCTTATAAAGAACCTTGAAAGATTCCGGCGTGCCGGCAGTCGGTATATTCTCACCCTTAACAATAGCCTCATATGTTTTTACACGGCCTGTAACGTCATCGGATTTAACCGTCATAATTTCCTGAAGCGTATATGCCGCGCCGTATGCCTCAAGCGCCCAAACTTCCATTTCGCCGAAACGCTGACCGCCGAACTGAGCTTTACCGCCCAGAGGCTGCTGAGTAACCATGCTGTAAGGACCTGTTGAACGGGCGTGGATTTTATCATCAACAAGATGATGCAGTTTAAGATAATACATATAGCCAACGGTAATGGGGTTATCAAATCTTTCACCCGTTCTGCCGTCTGTAAGGATTGTTTTTCCGTCCTCTGAAAGTCCTGCGAGTTTCAAGCATTCGCGAATATCATCCTCATGCGCTCCGTCAAATACCGGAGTGCACATTTTCCAGCCCAGCGCCATTGCCGCGTAGCCGAGATGAACCTCAAGAACCTGGCCGATATTCATACGTGAAGGAACGCCCAAAGGATTAAGAACAATATCAAGCGGGCGCCCGTCCGGAAGGAAAGGCATGTCTTCCTGAGGAAGAACCCTTGATACAACGCCCTTGTTGCCGTGACGGCCCGCCATTTTATCGCCCACCTGGATTTTCCTTTTCTGAGCAATATAAACACGAACAACTTTATTTACTCCGGGGCTTAGCTCATCGCAGTTGGCGCGGGTGAAAACTTTAACGTCAACAACAATGCCGTATTCGCCGTGAGGCACACGCATTGAAGTATCTCTTACCTCTCTTGCCTTTTCACCGAATATAGCGCGCAGAAGCCTTTCTTCGGCGGTAAGCTCCGTTTCGCCCTTAGGAGTAACCTTGCCCACAAGAATATCACCGCTGTGAACCTCCGCTCCTATACGGATAATACCGTCTTCATCCAAATCACGCAGCACGTCCTCGCCCACATTGGGAATATCTCTTGTTATTTCTTCGGGACCGAGTTTTGTGTCCCTTGCCTCAACATCATGTTCTTCTATATGAATTGATGTGTAAACATCATCACGCACCATTTTTTCGTTTATAAGAACGGCGTCCTCATAGTTATAACCTTCCCAGGTCATAAAACCTATAAGAGCGTTTTTGCCGAGTGAAACCTCGCCGTTGCTTGTTGCGGGGCCGTCCGCAATAACCTGGCCCGCCTCCACCTTATCGTGGAGTGAAACTATGGGTCTTTGATTTATGCAGGTTCCCTGGTTTGAACCGCTGAATTTAACAAGCTCATATCTGTCTGTTTCGCCTTTTTTAACGGTGATTTCAATGGATTGGGCGTCCAGTGCGGTAACCGTTCCGCCCCTCTTTGCTATAACAACAACACCCGAATCATAAGCCGCCTTATATTCCATACCCGTTCCTACGACCGGCGCTTCGGTTTTAAGAAGCGGAACCGCCTGGCGCTGCATGTTTGCGCCCATAAGCGCTCGGTTGGCGTCATCATTTTCAAGGAAAGGAATCATAGCCGTTGCAACGGAAACAACCATTTTTGGTGAAACATCCATATAATCCACCTTTTCCGGCTCGCAGGTAATAAACTCATCCCTGTGGCGGCAGGTTACACGCTTATTTGTAAATCTTCCGTTTTTATCAAGCGGCTCATTTGCCTGGGCAACAATGAAATTATCCTCCACATCCGCGGTCATATACACAACATCAGAGGTTACAACGCCTGTTTCCTTATCAACTTTTCTGTAAGGCGCTTCAATAAATCCGTATTCATTCAGGCGGCTGTAGCACGCAAGATAAGATATAAGGCCGATATTGGGGCCTTCGGGAGTTTCAATGGGGCACATTCTGCCGTAATGGGTATAATGAACGTCACGAACCTCAAATCCAGCGCGGTCACGCGAAAGTCCGCCGGGGCCGAGAGCCGAAAGCCTTCTTTTATGCGTAAGCTCCGCAAGCGGATTATTCTGATCCATAAACTGGGAAAGAGGAGAAGAACCGAAAAATTCCTTAACAGCGGCAACAACGGGCCTTATATTTATAAGAGCCTGAGGAGTAATTGCGCCCTCATCATCCTGAACCCGAAGAGTCATTCTTTCGCGGATAACTCTTTCCATTCTTGAAAAGCCTATGCGAATCTGATTTTGCAAAAGTTCGCCTACAGCACGGATACGGCGGTTGCCGAGATGGTCTATATCATCCGTTGTGCCAACTCCGCACGCAAGATTTATAAGATATGAAACAGTGGCGAAAATATCATCGGTAATGATGTGCTTTGGAACAAGATCATCAATATGAAGCCTGATTTCTTCTTTAAGGGCTTCCTCGTCATCGGCGCATTTTTCAAGAATTTCGGAAAGGACTCTGTAAGATACTTTTTCTTTTACTCCGAGTGGTTTGCAGTCAAAATCAACATATTTGTTAATATCAACCATACCGTTTGAAACAACTTTGATTTCTTTTCCGTCAGCGTCAACAAGCGCCACCATAACGCCCGCGTCTTCAATTTCAGCGGCTTTTTCTTTTGAAATAACCTCGCCTGCGTCCGCAAGAAATTCACCCTGCGGTGAAATAACCGGCTGAGTAAGCTTTCTGCCCTCAATTCTGCTGCTTATGCCGAGTTTTTTGTTATGTTTATATCTGCCCACTCTGGAAAGGTCATATCTGTGAGCGTCAAAAAACAATCCGTCCAGATGAGCCTGCGCCGTTTCAAGCGTGGGAGGCTCGCCCGGTCTTAATTTTTTATACACCTCAAGCAGGGCTTCCTCCGTATTTTTGGTAATATCCTTTTCAATCGTGGCTTCAATTCTGTCATCATTGCCGAAATATTCCCTGATTTCGTCATCAGAGCCCAAACCGAGAGCTCGCAAAAAGGTTGTGATAAATATTTTTCTGTTTTTATCTATTCTTACATAGAACAAATCATCCGCGTCTGTTTCATATTCCAGCCACACTCCGCGGTTTGGAATAACCGTGTTGGAGAAAAGTTCTTTACCGGTTTTATCATAATCCATATGGTAATAAACGCCCGGGGAACGAACAAGCTGGGAAACTATGCACCTTTCGGCTCCGTTTATAACAAACGTGCCAGCGTCCGTCATAAGGGGAAAATCACCCATATAAATAATATTTTCCTTAACCTCGCCTGTTTCCTTATTCTGAAGGCGCGCCCTTACTTTTAAAGGCCTCGCGTAAGTTACGTCCCTTGATTTGCACTGCGCGATGGTGTATTTAGGCTCGTCATCCATTGAATAATCAATAAAATCAAGCACAAGATTTCCCGTGTAATCGCTTATAGGCTCAATATCGCGGAAAACTTCCTGAAGGCCTTCGTCAAGAAACCACTGATAGGATTTTTTCTGCACCTCAATAAGATTAGGCATAGGCATAACCTCGTTGATTTTCGCAAAACTTTTCCTGGTGGTTCTGCCAAGCTCAACATCCTTAACATTTACCATAGAGGTAATCACTCCGTTTCTGTTAATTTACTGAAAAATACGAAAAGGCGGCGGCAGGAATAAACCTGAAATCTGCCGAAAACACAGGGATTTTAAACATTATCCGAAATGCGTTTGTGCAAAAAGGGCACACTTTCCATTTTTAACGTGCTAATATAATAATCTTATAAATAAAATAAGTCAACAATTATTTTTAAAATTCAATCCCTTTCGGCAAAAGTTTTTGTAACACTGCTCCGAGTGTTTCTGAAATTACAGCGATTGCGGCATTTTATAAGAATTTATTAACTTTTATTTATTCTCTTTTCAAACTCTTTTCAAATTCTTTTTTATCTGCTATAATATGATGACTATTGATTTGGTGATGTTTTATGAAAAAGGCTTTATGCATATTTTTGTGTATTTTTACCGCGGCGGCGGTGTTTGCCGGGTGCTCAAAAGGAAAAGCGGGCATAGATTTAATTTATCCTATTAACGGAAACATAACAAGCTATGACCCTCAGGTGGCTTCTTCATCCGATGAATTTTTGGTGGCCGAAAACTGCTTTGAAGGGCTTGTGCGGTGCGATGACGAAGGAAATATAACGCCAGGCTGCGCATCGAGTTGGAATATAAGCTCGGACGGCTTAACATATACTTTTTATCTTCAAAAAGGGCTCAGATGGTATATCTTCCCCTCTGTTAAGGACAAGATGGGAGAGGATTATAACCCCGAAATAACTGCGGCTGATTTTGTTTTCGGCTTAAGAAGAGCGGCAGACGATTTAACACAGTGCCCCCTTTATTCCACAATTTCATTAATACAAAACGCTCCGGAAATTCATTCGGGAAATAAGGACGCAAGCGAGTTGGGCGTAACCGCGGCTGACGATTACACGCTTCAGATAACTCTTTCATCGGCAGACAGCGGATTTCTGCAAACTCTTTCAACAGCCGCGGCAATGCCGTGCAACGAGGAATTTTTCAACAGCACAAACGGAAGATACGGGCTTGATTTGAAATATACAATGTTTAACGGGCAGTTTGTGCTTACAAGCGTGCTTGACAGCTCATATGTTATTAAAAACAATTCTGCTTATAACGGCCCGTCAAAAGCAGCGGCGGCGGATGTTACGCTGAAAATTGTTTCTCCGGATGATTCGCTTTCCAATAAGCTTTTAAGCGGATATTATGACGCCGCTTACATACGCGGATATGAAACCGAAGCAATAGGGAGCAACAGCAAAATCACCCTTGTGCCCTATGTTAACACAACGTGGACCCTGCTTATGAATTCATCAAACGGAATACTTTCGCAAAAAGAGGCGCGGCAGGCATTATACCTTGCGTTATCGGAGCCGGACTATACAAAATATACATATCTTGAGGACGCCAAAGGATACATTCCCCCATCCTGCAAAGCAAACGGCGTATCATATACCGAGCAGGCGCAGACAATAACACAGGCTCAAAACGAAACCGAAGCGGTAAACCTTTGGAAAACAGCGGTTAAAGACGCGCAGATATATTCCACGGAAATAACGGTTATAGCCCCTAAAAATATGGAAAACGCGGCAAAAGAGCTGATTCAGGGCATTCAGGTAAGTATAGGAAACATTTCAAATGTTGATGATAAAAGCACTGATTTTTCTCTTAAGCTTGAAACGATGACGGAAAGTGAAGTTAAATCAAAAGCGGCGGCGGGAGAATACGACATTGCACTTTATCCGCTTGTTTCCGAAACGGAAAGCCCCGTTGCTTTTTTACAGACTGCCGCCGAAAAAGCGCTTTTATCCTCCGAGCGCTCCGAGTTTGAAAGCGCTGTTGAAAAAGCCGGTTCGGCGTCAACGGAAAGCATAGCTGCTCAATGCGCCGAATGTGAAAAAATACTTATGGACTGCGCCCTGTGCTTTCCTGTTTTTTACGAATCAAATTATTACGCGCAGGCAAAGGGTGTGAGCGGAGTTCAGTTTCACCAGGGTTCGGGAAGGGTGTCGTTTATATATGCAACAAGAAAAAATTAAAAAAGCGGTTTGCTGGGCTTTGACCGCCGCCTGTATGTGCGTAATATTTTATTTTTCATCGCGCACAGCGGCAGAATCCTCGGCGCAGAGCGGCACATTTGTAAATTTGTTTAAAAATTTATTCGGTGAAAACGGAATTACCGATTTCATCGTAAGAAAATCGGCCCATTTTCTTGAATTTGCGGGTCTGGGATTTCTGTTTTCCCTTGCGCTTTACACGCAGTTTTCACAAACGAAAACATTTAAAGCGGTATTCTTTTCGTCACTGTATGCAATTACGGATGAATTTCACCAGCTTTTTGTTGACGGAAGGGCGTGCCGAATTGCAGACTGGGCTGTTGACACGGCGGGAGCAGCCGCGGGAGCGGTGTTTTTCCTTATTGTTTTGAAAATTGCAATCTGCATTTCCGGCAGATGTAAAAATTAAAAACGACCGGCGGGAATTGAAATTAATTTATAATTGGTTTATAATATATATTTATTACACGAGAGGAGTTCATAAAAATGAATGTACTTATTTATGAAAACGAACAGCAAATAGGAATTGCCGCGGGAAATTATATGTGCGGCCAGGTGCTTCAGAAGCCGGATTCCGTTTTGGGCCTTGCAACCGGCTCGACCCCGCTTAAGCCTTACAGCCAGATGGCTGAGCTGTATAAAAAAGGGGTTGTGGATTTTTCAAAGGTTAAAACCTTTAACCTGGACGAATATGTTAATCTTGATGTTAAGGATAAAAATTCTTACCACACTTTTATGCACGAAAATCTTTTTAAACATATAAATATTCCGCAGGAAAATATAAATTTTTTAAACGGAAATTCCGATAATTTGGAAAAAGAATGCAAAGAATATGAAAAAAGAATCAAAGAAGCCGGCGGAATTGATGTTCAGCTTTTGGGAATAGGCTCAAACGGCCATATAGCATTTAACGAGCCGGCAGACTGCTTCCAGCGCTGGAGCCATGTGGTTACCCTTAAAGAAAGCACCGTTAAGGATAACAGCAGATTTTTCAATTCAATAGAAGAAGTGCCCACACAGGCGGTTACAATGGGAATAGGCTCTATAATGCAGGCGAAAAAAATACTTATTATCGCGCTTGGAGAAAAAAAGGCAAAGGCTATAAAACAGCTTATAGACGGAAACGTAACTCCGCAGTGCCCCGCTTCCGTTTTGCAGTTTCACGCAAATGTTACTCTTATGCTTGATAAAGGCGCGGCTTCCCTTTTATAAATATCATATTTCCGCTTAAGGAAGCCTGAATAACCGTTTTTGCACGAAAGGCGGCGTAACCGCAAATGAATAAAGAAAAAAGCAGCAAAAAAAAGGCAATAATTATATTGGCGGCGGCTGTGGCTGCCGTCTGTGTGATTTCGGCAATCACCGTTTCAGTTCAGCGCCGGAAATCAGAAGATAATTATACAATTTCCCAAAAAGATTCTTCAGCGGCGGGCGCCGTTGAAAATTCTCAGCCAAGCAATGCCGAAAATTCGGGCGCAAGCGCCGTTTCGCAAAGCGAAGGCGGCTCATCCGGTGGCAATCAAAAAGACGAGCGGGAAACAAAAGTGTTTGAGGCTCCGCTTACATTGGGTGAAACTCTTGATTTGCTTTCACAGCATTACGGAAGCAATTACAAAGTAAACGCCACGGTTGAGGAAAACGGATTATATTATTTTGCCGTATATAACGGCAATGAAAAATACGCTTCTGTTTCCGTTGACTTAAATTCGGGAAGAGCACAGGAAACAATAATTTCAACAGGAAAGCAAAGCGATTTCCCGCTTGCATACACAAAATAAGGAGGAAATGAAATTGGCAAAGAAAGACACATTTTATATAACCACTCCGATTTACTATCCGTCAGGTAATCCGCACATAGGCCACTGCTACACCACTGTGGCGTGTGATTCCATAGCCAGATACAAACGGCTTCAGGGAAAGGATGTAATGTTTCTTACCGGAACGGATGAACACGGGCTTAAAATTGAGCAGAAAGCCGCCGAAAAGGGCGTAACCCCCAAAGAATATGTTGACGAAATAGTTAAAACCTTTAAACGCTTGTGGAAATATATGAACATAAGCTATGACAGATATATCCGCACAACAGACGATTATCATATTGAAACGGTTCAGAAGATTTTTAAAGAGCTTTATGACAGAGGCTATATTTATAAAGGTAAATATACAGGCAAATACTGCACTCCCTGCGAAAGCTTTTGGACGGAAAGTCAGCTTATTGACGGAAAATGCCCCGAATGCGGAAGAGATGTTATAGACGCATCGGAGGAAGCATATTTTTTTAAGCTTTCCCCGTTTGCAGACAGGATTGAAAAGCTTTTAACCGAAACAGATTACTTGCAGCCGAAATCCAGAGCAAGCGAACTGGTAAATAACTTTATTAAACCGGGATTGGAGGATTTGTGCGTTTCACGAACCTCTTTTACCTGGGGGATTCCCGTAACGTTTGACGAAAAGCACGTTGTTTATGTGTGGGTAGACGCACTTTCAAACTATATAAGCGCGCTTGGGTATGATAACGATAAATACAATGATTACGATAAATACTGGCCCGCAAACGTGCATATGGTTGCTAAGGATATAATGCGCTTTCACGCCATTGTGTGGCCTGCAATGCTGATGGCGCTTGATCTTGAGCTTCCGAGGCACCTTGCCGTTCACGGATGGATTACATTCAACGGGCAGAAAATGTCTAAATCCATAGGCAATGTTGTTGACCCGTTTGTTTTGGGCGAAAGATACGGATGCGACGCTATCAGATACCATATTTTAAGGGAAATGGCAATAGGCGCGGACAGCTCTTTCTCCAACGAAATAATGATAAACAGAATTAATTCGGACCTTGCAAACGACCTGGGCAATCTTGTGTCCAGAACAGTTGCAATGGCAGAGAAATATTTTGGCGGCACACTGCCCGCTGAAAGAGAAAGCGCTGAAATTGACGCTGAGTTTATTGAAGAAATGACCTCTCTGCGCTCAAAAACAGATAAATTTATTGACGAAACCCAGCTTAATAATGCGCTGGCGGAAATATTCAGGGTTATTTCAAGGGCAAATAAATATATTGACGAAACCACTCCCTGGGTTTTGGGAAAAGATAAAAGCAAATATGCCCGCCTTGCCTGCGTGCTTTACAATCTGCTTGAGGCAATAAGAATTTCAACCACTTTGCTTTCCTGCTTTATGCCTGAAACAATGCCGCGCGTTTGGGAGCAAATCGGCGCCGAAAAAAGCCTTATAACTTATGAAAACGCAGGAAAATACGGAATTTTGCCGGCTGATGTTACGGTTAAAAAGGGAGCCGCGCTTTTCCCAAGAATTGACGCTGAAAAGGAAATAGACGAATTAAACAAGCTGATTGAAAAACAAATGAATAAAACCGCCGAAAATTCGGAAATTTCCGAAAGTCTGCCCGAAATCACCATTGATGATTTTTCAAAAATCGAACTCAGGGTTGCGAAAATAACGGAATGTGAACCTGTTAAACGGACGAAAAAGCTGCTCAAGCTTCAGATGGACGACGGCTCTTCCAAACCAAGGCAAATAGTTTCCGGAATCGCGCCGTGGTACAAGCCGGAGGATTTAAAGGGCAGAAAAGTAATTATTATTGCCAATCTTAAGCCCGCAAAGCTTTGCGGCGAAACAAGCAGCGGAATGCTTCTTGCCGCGGATACCGAGGACGGCGGAGTGAAGGTTATGTTTGCGGACGAGCTTACAGAGGGTATGAAGCTGAGATAAATTTAAATTCATTTGATTGTAAAAAACACAAGGCGGCGTTTTGCAATTTATGCGGCGCCGCTTAAATTTTTCAAAACATACGGTGATAATTATGTATAGCAATATTTTTGACACACACAGCCATTATGACGACCACGAATTTGACGCGGACAGAGATTACCTGCTTTCCGTTTTGCCGGAAAAAGGTGTTTCTTTTGCCGTAAGCTGCGGATGTGATTTAAAATCAACCGAATTTAACAAAAACCTTGCCGAAAAATATGATTATATTTATTTTGCGGCGGGATTTCACCCAGAGAATTTAAACGGAGCGTCAATAAACGATTTAAAATCGGTTCGGCAGTACGCCGCCCACGAAAAATGCGCTGCAATAGGCGAAATAGGGCTTGATTACCACTGGATGAGCTCATCAAAAGAAACGCAGAAGGAATTTTTTATAAAGCAAATCGAATTGGCAAAGCGACTTGATATGCCTATAATAGTTCACGACAGAGACGCCCACGGGGATACTTTGGAAATTTTAAAAGCCGAAAAGCCAAAGGGAGTGCTCCATTGCTTTTCCGGCTCAAAGGAAACGGCAAAGGAAATTATAAATCTTGGTATGTACATAGGAATAAACGGAGTTGCCACTTTTAAAAACGCCAGAAAAAGCCTTGAGGTTGTTAAAGAAATTCCGTTGGAAAGGCTTGTACTGGAAACAGACTGCCCTTACCTGACCCCCGAACCGTACAGAGGAAAAAGAAACGACAGCTCATTTATTCCTTTTATTGCGGAAAAGCTGGCAGACGAAATAGGAATAACCGCCCAGAGGCTGCTTGATATAACAAATGAAAACGCGCATAAATTATATAATATTTAATTAAATGATAAAAAAGCGCCGCCGCTTATTTAAAACGGCAGCGCTTTTTTTGAAAGCTGTTATATTACTCTTCTTTTTTCTTTTCTTTCAAAAGAACAAATTTTTCCATTGGGAAAAGAACAACCATTTGAACGAATCCGCACACCAAAGACGCTATAATTCTTACTATGGAATTAGTTAAAAACGCCACGTCCATTGACGAAAGCCAGCCGTAAATAGCTCCCTGAAGCCATGTTGAAAACAAAATCAGGCACACAAGAAGCACAATATAAATTACAAAGCAGTATGTAGGCGCGTCTGATTTAAAGGTTCTTTTCTTGTTTTCAATATACCCAAACACATTTGCAATTGCATTTGAAAGGAAAAACGGAAGCACATAGCCCCAGGTTACAATTCCGTTGGGGGCATAAAGCGCATAGTCAGCGGCTCCCGCTTCCGTGCTTACGTCAAATATCGCGTCCGGATTAAAAATTGCCTGCAAAAACGCGGGAAGCTCCGCCGTTACCTTATCAAATATAAGAGGCAAAAGCGCGGCAAGCAAAAGCTGAAGAATTGTAACTCCGCCGCTTACCACCAAGAATTTAACAAGCTGCCAAAGTGTTTTAATAAATCCCCCTTTTGCTTCGGCTTTATCGTCCAATTTGGAAAGCCAATCTTTTTTTTCTGCTGTTTCACCAATTTCTGCTGTTTCACCCATATTTTTACTCCTTAAAATAGATTAGGAATTAATTGCATAATCCCTGTATTATAT
>JAJBVR010000089.1 GCA_020859725.1 Clostridiales bacterium
AAAGTAAATATTCAATTCAAGCTGGATATTAACACGTTCATATTCCATATTTTCCACAGGCGTCTCTTTAAATCCAAACTTGAAATATAAGCGCATAGCTGATGACAAAACGGTGTTTGATACAATTATAAGCTTTTTTGCGCCGTGTTCTTTTGCGTAGTTTATGCAGGCGTTTAATACTGCACCGCCGGCGCCTTTTCCGCGGCGGTGTTTGTCGGCGGCAAGTTTGCATATTTCCCACACATTATTGCCTCTCGGAATCACCATACAAGCGGCTATTGCTTTATCCTCTTCAACGGCAAAATACACAGCCGACCCTTTTTCAATGTATCGTTCAACATTGTTCAGCATTTCCAAATCCTGAGTTTCAACTTTGAAATATTGCTTTATCCATTCCAAATTGAGTTTTACGAAATCTTCTTTGTATTTTTCACTGTAAAATACAATTTCCATTTTATTTCACTTCCGATTTTATACATATTTATTTCTGCGGCTGTAATAGGAAAATATATTTAATATTACATCAGGCAGTTTACAGAGTCAACAACCGTAAAAAATGTAATCCACGGCTTAATAAAACATAAAGCGATTTAAGCGCAAGGAAAACCGTGCATTTGGAATTTTTACCTTTGGCACGGCGATTATATATTATTTATTTTTACTGAAAAATCGCCCACAGTCCCACTCCGAGACCGCTTCCCGCAATAAGTACGGCAAGCACAACGGCGGTTACTCTAACCCAAGTTCTGTTGTTCACTTTAATTTCCATGCCTTTCCGGCTGCAAACAGTTTAATAAAAATAATTAATACGCTTTGACGCAGCCTTACAACGCGTATATATGAAATTCAGCTGTTTAAGAATATGCCTGTGCGCTGATTTTGAAATTATTACGGATAAGCGCTGCTTTCAGTTATATCGCCATAAATTTATCCGCTGCCGAAACAAGCTTTTCAGCAAGCGCCGCCGCTGATTTCTTATCGCTGCCTATAGCTGTGATATATGCTTTGATTTTCGGCTCTGTGCCGCTGGGGCGAACTATAACGCCGTTTCCGCCTTGAAGCTTATAAGAAAGCACGTTTGATTTAGGAAGCTCTATTTTGCTTTCTGAGCAGTCTGAAATGTTTTTGGCAATGCACGTTTTATAATCTCCTATATATGTTACTTTCATATCGGCTATGGAGCAGGGGGGATTAAGGCGCAGCCTGTTCATAATTTCAGCCATTTTTTCCATTCCAGCCTCTCCGTCAAATTCATAGCTTTTAACGGTGTTGTTGTAATATCCGAATTCCCTGTATAAATCGTCCATAACATCAACAAGTGATTTGCCCTGAAGTTTATAAAACGCCGCCATTTCACATATAAGCATTGAACCTACAACGGCGTCTTTGTCACGAGCGTGTGTTCCGGCAAGGTATCCGTAAGATTCCTCAAATCCCATAACAAAATCATCCGCTTTTCCCTCTGCTTCAAGATTTGTAATAAGCTCTCCTATATATTTAAATCCGGTCAAAAGATTTTTAAATGTGCAGCCGTATTTCTTTGCAATTTCCTCTGCAAGATCGGTTGAAACAAATGATTTAACGGCAACAGATGTTTTTGACAGGGTCCCTTTTTCTTTTTTTTGGGAAAGAAGATAATTAAGCAGCATTGCGCCAACCTCGTTGCCGCTCATAAGAACGTATTCGCCGTTTTTGTCTAAAACAGCTATTCCCACTCTGTCGCAGTCCGGGTAGGTTGCCAAAAGAATGTCGGCATTAATTTTATCGGTCATTTTAAGAGCATATTCAAAAGCCTGTTTTATTTCCGGATTAGGATAAGGGCAGGTAGGGAAATTGCCGTTTGGAAGCTCCTGCTCGGCAACAATATGAACTTTTTCTATGCCTATTCTGCTCAGGATTTTTCTTACCGGCTTGTTTCCCGTTCCGTTAAGCGGGGTATAAATAACGCAAAGGTCTGCTTCTTTGCAGGCTTTCGGATTAACACATTGCTTTTGAACCTCGTCAAGAAAGCTTTCAATAACGTCTTCGCCCATATATTCAATAAGATTTTGATTTACCGCGTCGTCAAAATCCATTGTTTTAATTCCGGTAAAATAATCCACCTTTTGAATATATTCATATGTTTCGGCGGCCTCGTCATCCGTCATTTGGTAGCCGTTGCAGTCATAGCATTTATAGCCGTTGTACTTTGCCGGATTATGAGATGCCGTAAGAATAATCCCGCCGGACGTGTGAAATTTTCTTATTGCGTAAGAAAGGCACGGCGTGGGATGAAGCTCGCTGAAAATATAAACCTTAATTCCGTTTGCCGCCAGTGTTTTTGCCGCTTCTTTTGAAAAATAATCGCTTTTGATTCTGGAATCATATCCAATGGCGCAGCTTGGATTCTCAAAATGCTTATTAAGAAAATCCGCCAAGCCCTGGGTTGCTCTGCAAACCGTGTAAACATTCATTCTGTTTGTTCCGGCGCCTATAACTCCGCGCAGTCCTGCTGTGCCGAATTCAAGGTCTTTATAAAATCTGTCCGATATTTCATCCTTGTTTCCGTTTACGGAATTTAATTCTTCAATCAAATCGAGGTCTGCGGATGCGTTTTTGAGCCATTCGTTATAAAGGGCGTTTATATCCATAAGAAATATCTCCTTTTAATTTTAAATCTGTTATTTATTATATATTTTAATATTATTAAATTATATTGTCAATATAACCGGGATTAATATTATTATAAACTTGCGCTTGAAAATATTATTTAGTATAATTAATATATTATTAGCGTGAGAGGTGTTTTTATGTTCTTGAATTGTCAAGTCAAGCGCAACAGAGTATCGAAGAAGACTTCAAAGGGGG
>JAJBVR010000041.1 GCA_020859725.1 Clostridiales bacterium
TTGCAAATCTTGTTAATGCAGGAATATTGCCTTTTACATTTAAAAATGAATCTGATTACGATAAGATTGATGAGCTTGATGAGCTTTCGCTGCCGGAAATAAAAGAAAAAATTAAAAACAGTAACACAATAATTCTTAAGAATTTAACAAAAGGCGAGGAATACGAGCTTGACGCTTCCCACCTTTCACAACGCCAAAGAGATATGCTTATTTGCGGCGGACTTCTTGATTATACAAGAGAAACAAATAAATAAGGAGAGTTTTAAATGGATAACGAAAAAAAAGCGATAGACAAAGCAGTTGAACAGTTTCGTGCTTTGATGGAAGGCCAGCTTGAAAGGGCTAAAAAAATTAAGGCGGACAGGGATTTTGTGGATTATGAAAAGCTTGATACTATTGTAATAGGTATCTGCGGCGGTGACGGAATCGGCCCTGTTATTACAAAAGAAAGCGAAAGAGTGCTGGCTTTTCTTTTGAAAGATGAAGTTGCATCTGGAAAAATTAAATTCAAAGAAATTGACGGTCTTACTATTGAAAACCGCGCCAAATGTCTTAAAGCGATTCCGGATGACGTCCTTCAGGAACTTAAGGAGTGCAACGTAATTCTTAAAGGTCCTACAACACCTCCGCGCCAAGGAGACGGATGGCCGAATGTTGAATCGGCAAATGTTGCAATGAGAAAAGAGCTTGACCTTTTCGCAAATATGCGCCCGGTTAAAGTTCCCCGGGAAGGAATAGACTGGACCTTTTTCCGTGAAAACACAGAGGGCGGATACTCCGTAGGTTCATACGGAGTTAATATTACCGATGATCTTTCCGTTGACTTTACTGTTGCAACACAGGAGGGCTGCGAAAGAATTGCACGCCTTGCATATGAATACGCAAGAAAAAACAAAAAGGGAAAGGTTTCTATTATAACAAAAGCGAATATTATTAAAACAACAGACGGAAAATTTCTTAACACAGCCAAAAAAATAGGTGAAGAATATCCTGATATTGTTACGGACGACTGGTATGTTGACATTACAACAGCCAAGCTTATCGACCCTATGAGGAGAAAAGATTTTAAAGTGTTTGTTCTTCCCAATCTTTACGGCGATATTATTACCGATGAAGCGGCAGAATTTCAAGGCGGCGTAGGAACAGCGGGTTCCGCGAACATAGGCAAAAAATATGCCATGTTTGAAGCTATTCACGGCTCAGCTCCGAGAATGATTGCAGAGGGCAGAGGAATGTACGCCGATCCATGCAGTATGCTTAGGGCGTCTGCTATGCTTCTTTCACATATAGGCTATCAGGAAAAGGCAGAAGCTTTGGAAAAAGCGCTTGATAAATGTATGTTTGAGGAAAAGAAATTGGTAATTACAGGCAGAGACACCGGATGCACTTGTGAAGAGTTTGGAAATTACGTTATGCAAACCATTACAGACGCTGCCGAATAAATATGTTAGGAGAGATAAACAGTATGGATAAAAAAGATGACATTTCTATTTCCGTTATTAAAAGACTTCCGAGATATTACCGTTTCCTTCAAAGTCTTAAAGAAAACGGTATAATAAGAATAAGTTCAAAGGAGCTTGCAAACAGAATGGGACTTACTGCCTCACAGATACGCCACGATTTTAACTGTTTTGGCGGGTTTGGCCAGCAGGGATACGGCTATAACGTGCCTGAGCTGCATAACAAAATAGGCGAAATATTAGGTGTGGGAATTGAAAGGAAAACAATTCTTATAGGCGCAGGAAACCTCGGAAAAGCGGTTTGCAACAAAATATACGGTGTTAACAGCGGATTCCGTCTTATAGGTATTTTTGATAAAAATGAAGCCATATGCGGAAATATGATTAAGGGAATACCCATCAGAAATATTGATTATATTGAAAACTTCTGTATTGATAACAAACCTGTTTGCGCTGTAATATGTATTCCGTCAAACGATATGAAAGAATTAACGGATTTGCTTGTTAATCTGGGAATTAAAAGCTTTTGGAATTTCAGTAATTACGACATTGCGCTTGCTCACCCAGAAGTGCTTGTTGAAAACGTGCATTTGACCGACAGCTTAATGACGCTTGGATATCTTATAGCTTCGGAGGTTTAAACCGTGATAAGAATAAGCTCTAAAGAAATTGCGGATGTTTTGCAATACGATACAAAAAAAGCCGTAATTGTTGAAAAAAAACCGCTTTTAAATTCAAGTCAGTTTAAAGCAGCATACAGTGTTATCGATTTTGAAAACAAATCAAAAGAAGTTTTAACAAAAAATGCATATTTACTGAAAAAATTCGGTTCATCATATCAACAAATAAGCGAAACCATTCCAAATTTTGTGCAGTGCAACGCGGCCGTTCTTTATGACAGACGGGTATTAGTGTTGTATCCAAACGGAGAAGCGGGTATCTTTGACAGAGACGGAGAGCTTTCCTGGAGCGGGTATTTTAAGTATCATGAGCACAAGGTAAATTCAATGGCTTTAGACGGCAAATATTTTTGGTGCATATGCCCCGCTGAAAACTGTGCAATAAGATATACATGCCAAAATATGCAGGTTGATTTAAGAATAGGAGGCAAAGATACTTCAACGTTTGAAAATCCAACCCACATTTCCGTTTCAGACGGAAATATATACATTTGCGCTTCAGGAAACAAGGTAAGAGAAATAGACGGTTCTAATTTTACTGTTTCCGATTATTTAACTTTTGAGGAAAAAGTTAAACAGTATTATAAATTTGGGAAATATGCAATAGCAGTGCTTTCAAGCGGAACATATTTGCTGAAAAATAATAAATAGTAAAATCCTGAGGCTTTAAAACCTCAGGATTTTTATTATTCTGAAAAAGCT
>JAJBVR010000218.1 GCA_020859725.1 Clostridiales bacterium
GACATAGCCGCTATATTTTGCTATTATGTAAATGCAATGAAAAGCGGCTGTAACATTTTTGTAATAAAAGCCGTTTACTAATAATCGGGAGTGAAACCAGCCATGAAAATTATTAAAAGAAACGGCTCCGAAGCCGAATTTGATTTGGAAAAAATCATTGCGGCCGTAACAAAGGCAAACGCCGCGTGTGAAAAAAAGGAACTGGCCGACTCACAAATAACGGATATTGCCGAATATGTTGAGTTTAAAATAAAAAAGGCGGCGCGCGCGCTTTCAGTTGAAGAAATTCAGGATATTGTTGAAAACCAGATAATGGCGCAGGGCGCGTTTGAGGTTGCCAAGCGGTATGTTAAATACCGTTACAACCGTTCACTTATCCGAAAGTCAAACACAACCGACGAGCAGATTTTAACCCTTATTGAATGCAACAACGAGGAAGTTAAGCAGGAAAATTCAAATAAAAACCCAACCGTTAACAGTGTTCAGCGCGATTATATGGCGGGCGAGGTCTCAAAGGATTTAACGAAAAGGGTGCTTTTGCCGCAGGATATTGTTGAAGCACATAAAAACGGAATAATTCATTTTCACGACGCCGATTATTTTGCCCAGCATATGCATAACTGCGATTTGGTAAACCTTGAGGATATGCTTCAAAACGGCACTGTTATAAGCGGCACCATGATTGAAAAACCGCATTCTTTTTCAACGGCGTGCAATATAGCAACCCAGATTATCGCTCAGATTGCATCCAGCCAGTACGGCGGGCAGAGTATAAGCCTTTCTCATTTGGCTCCGTTTGTTGATTTAAGCCGCAAAAAATTTAAAAAAGACGTTAAAGCGGAGCTTGAGGCGGCGGGAATCGAGCCTACTGAACAGCAAATAAACAAAATAACCGAGGTTCGTGTAAGAGATGAAATAAACCGCGGCGTGCAGATGATTCAGTATCAGGTTATAACTCTTATGACAACCAACGGGCAGGCGCCTTTTGTAACTGTATTTATGTATCTTGACGAAGTGCCGGAGGGGCAAACACGGGATGACCTTAAGCTTATAATAGAAGAGGTGCTCCGCCAAAGGATACAGGGCGTTAAAAACGAAAGCGGAGTTTGGATAACGCCGGCTTTTCCAAAGCTTATTTATGTTTTGGATGAGGACAATATTACCGAGGGCTCAAAATACTGGGATGTAACCAAGCTTGCGGCGGAGTGCACCGCAAAGCGCATGGTTCCCGATTACATTTCGGCTAAAAAAATGAAGGAACTTAAAATAGATAAAAACGGAAATTCGGCGGTTTATACCTGCATGGGTTGCAGATCCTTTCTTACACCGTATGTTGATCCCGAAACCGGCAAAGGCAAATATTACGGAAGATTCAATCAGGGCGTTGTTACTCTTAATCTTGTTGACATTGCCTGCTCTTCCGGGCGCGATATGACAAAGTTTTGGAAAATATTTGATGAAAGGCTTAATCTGTGCTACCGCGCGCTTATGTGCCGCCACAACAGGCTGCTCGGCACGCCAAGCGATGTTGCGCCTATTTTATGGCAGTACGGCGCTCTTGCAAGGCTTAAAAAGGGCGAGGTAATAGATAAGCTTTTATTCGGCGGATATTCAACAATTTCACTTGGATACGCTGGTCTTTACGAATGTGTTAAATATATGACGGGCAAATCGCACACAGACCCGGAGGCAAAGGGCTTTGCGATTTCCGTTATGCAAAAGCTGAACGACGCCTGCGCACAGTGGAAAGAAAAAGAGAATATAGATTTTTCCGTTTACGGCACCCCGCTTGAATCCACAACCTATAAATTTTCAAAATGCCTTCAGAAGCGCTTTGGAAAAATACCGGGCGTAACGGATAAAAATTATATAACAAACAGCTATCACGTTCACGTTTCAGAAAAAATAGACGCGTTTAAGAAGCTTGAATTTGAATCTGAATTTCAAAATCTTTCTCCAGGCGGAGCAATCAGCTATGTGGAAGTTCCAAATATGCAGGATAATATACCCGCGGTGCTTTCCGTTATGCAGTATATATATAATCATATTATGTATGCGGAATTAAACACCAAAAGCGATTACTGCCAGGAATGCGGCTATGACGGAGAAATTAAAATCGTTGAGCAGGAGGGCAAGCTTGTTTGGAGATGCCCCAAATGCGGAAATGAGGACCAGAATAAACTGAATGTGGCGCGCCGTACCTGCGGATACATAGGCACGCAGTTTTGGAATCAGGGCAGAACACAGGAAATTAAGGACAGAGTGCTTCACCTTTAATTTTTGGCGCAATAATAAAAAGCGGGAGCAAAATTTTGCTCCCGCGTAATTTTAAAAATTTGGAGATTATATGAACATTGCTGAAATAAAAACAAATGATATTGCAAACGGAGAGGGTGTTCGCACATCTGTTTTTGTTTCCGGATGCCGCCATCATTGCCCCGAGTGCTTTAACGAAATTGCTTGGAATTTTGAATACGGCAGAAAATGGAGCAAGGAAATTGAAAGCGAAATTCTTGATTCCGTTAAACCCGATTGGATTGCGGGAATATCAATTTTGGGCGGAGAACCGTTTGAACCCGAAAACCAGAAGGATATTTATAAATTTATACAGGATTTTAAAAAGCAGTATCCTTGCAAAACGGTTTGGTGCTACAGCGGATTTACTTTTGAGGAGATAACCGGAATTAAAAAAAGCCGCGCTTTTACTGATATTTCAACTGAAATTTTATCATTAACAGATGTTTTGGTGGACGGAAAATTTATTAACGCGCAAAAAAATATAAGCCTTAAATTCCGCGGCTCGGAAAATCAAAGAATTATCGATGTTAAAAAAAC
>JAJBVR010000091.1 GCA_020859725.1 Clostridiales bacterium
CCATCACTATGGATATTCTTTTTACTATTGCAGTTTCATTTTACAATGCGCCAATTGAAAAAATCAGTGAAATTTTTATTCATACAGGCTCTCAGCCCGTTAACGTTCCAGCTAATCAGTTTCATATGAATTTTCCTTTCCGGATTTAAACTTGATTTTCCGCTTTTTCATTTAAAAAGCTTTAAGATAATCCTGTTGTTTGCAAATCCACAACAATATATTCAAAATAAAAAGCAAAAATGCTTTTTATTTTTCTTTTAAATCTATTTTAAAATATTATAGCAGAACATAATAAATTTTTAAAGCCGACTATATCTAAAATTTTATATAAAAATCCCCCGATACACAAAAGTCTCGGGGGATGAAGAATTGAGGGGGGGGTACCTGTTTGGAGGTATCAGTCTTCAAGCTGAATATATTTTTTGCCTTCCACTTCGGGCTTTTTGTCTTTTTTAGGAACAAAAAGCTTTAAAATGCCATGCTTAAACTCGCCTTTAACATCTGCCTCGTTTACATCTTTTCCAACATAAAATGAGCGTTCGCAGGCTCCCGCATAGCGTTCACGGCGCAAATAACGACCTGTTTTCTTGTCTTTTTCTTCCTGATCCAAGCCCTTTGCGGCGCTTATGGTAAGATAACCATTGTCAAGAGAAACTTTTACTTCATCTTTGGTAAAGCCGGGTAAATCGGTTTCAAGCTCATATCCGTCTTCCAATTCCTTAACATCTGTTTTCATAACGTTTTTAGCGTTATGACCGTAAAGCTTTTTCTCAATCTTTCCGGTATCTCTGTCATCAAAAGGAAAACCTCTCATAAAATCATCAAATAAATCTTCTCCAAAAATACTGGGCATCAACATAAGTCATTCCTCCTTTAAAATACGTACATTAAGTTGCGCGCCTGTTTTTTTGAGAACTCCGGAAACCGAACATTCAAGAGCTCTGATTTATTATATACTTTTTTCTCTTCAATATTCTTTCCTTTCGTTCTGGTTACACTACAGCACGATTAATTAGCACTGTCAAGGGTAGAGTGCTAAATTTGTGCAACTTTTTATTTTAATAGGATTTTTTATTTATGAATTTGTGCACTTTTAATACATTAAATAAAATATTGTATGTTACTACTTATTAATTGCTATTTATATTCACAGTGCTTATATATTTGGTTTTGGAAATTTTTTCATAAAACAGCTGTTTGTGATTTTTAATTTTTTCATAAGAGTCTGCCGCCAATATTATATACAGTATAATTCCTAAAAAGGCAGATAATATAAATAATTTTCCTGCGGGTGCATAATCAAAGCTTTTTTCATATAAATAATAAACAATCCGCCGGGGAAAATATACCGCCGCTGATAATCCCGCACAGCGAATAAAATATTGCTGCCATTCTGCGCTTTTACCGCTTATATCCGCTATTTTGGTTTGCGTTGCATAATTTCCGAGTGTTTTTCCGTTTGAAAAAACGGGAAATACAGCAAAATATAAAAAGTATATAATTAATGATAACACAGCGGAAAAAGATGCTTTTGCAATTCCTGTAAAAGCCTGTGAAATTATGTTTACTGTTATTACCGCGAATATATCAATAATCAATGATGTTATTCTTCTGGTGAAGGATATGGTTTGCCCTTTTTCAAAGCTTGTTTCGTCAATTTCAGACCAGGAAGGCAAAAACTTTATCAACGGTGCAGCTGCAAAAAAGCCTGTTATTCCGCCAACGGTATTTGCAATAAGGTCGTCAACATCAAAAAGTCTGTATGCCCGTGGATAAATAAAATATAATCCCGTAAGCTGTGTCAGTTCAAAAAACAGAGAAAGAAAAAATGAAAACAGCGCCGTCTTTTTTAAGCTGCATTTAAAATAATACCTTAAATACATTCCAAACGGTATAAGCATTATTATATTAAATAGCTCGGTGAAGAGCGCTCTGTTGGCAAGTGAAAAATAGGTGAGCGGTTTGCTCCATTCTATTTTTGATTCCTTTATAATATCTGCAATAAAGTTGAACGGAATAAGCTGGGCGATAGGTGTTGTCATTGCCGCCACGTCATCAGCGGAGGGCAGGGGAAGAATAACCAAAAAATACGCGCATATCAAATATAGTGCAAATGAATATACTATTCCCACCCTGATTCCCGACGCCGAACCGTATTTGTGATAATTATAAATTATATACGGAACAGTAAGCAGAAGAGCAGCGAACGGAAACACCGCTATGCCTGTTAATATAACATGTAAATAATTTTCCATAAAAACACTTCCGATTTTAATATAATGCCCTGCCGGTTACGGCAGGGCATAAATAATACTTTCATTTTCAGATTTTTTCATATTTGCAGGTTAATTCTGTTTTGCCGCTGAAGTTTTCATAATAAATCATAATATAATTTCCTCCCGATTTAAAATTAAGGCTTGTTTCAAACTTTCCGTTTTTGTCCGCGGTGATTTTATAAATGCGGTTATTCTCTTTTACGCAAATATATGCCGAACCGTTTCGGCAAGCAATAACGCCGCGAATTTTCAGATTTCTGTTTTTAACGGAACCTCCTCCGAACACAATATCTCTGCCCGTTTCATCATTGCATTCTGCGCTGTATGTTCCGGAAAATGAATCCGTGTAATTTTTTCGGGCGCCTATTAAATTTTTATCGTCTGCTATATGTGATTTTGAAATACCGGCTGCAATGCCGTCTATTTTTGAAAAAACATCTTTTGGACTTTCATAATTAAATTTCCAAATGAAAACAGCAAATATTAATGACGCCGCAAGAAAAAAAGCAAGAATTTTTTCATATAATTTCCTCTATCTTCTTACAATTTTATAA
>JAJBVR010000208.1 GCA_020859725.1 Clostridiales bacterium
ATATAGATTTATGTCAAATGAATTTTAAATAACAATTCAAACAAACTCACAAAAAGGGTTTTAGGGATTTATCCCTAACCAGCTCTTACTGTTTGGAATGTAATGACAAACAGTCTGCTGGTTAAGACAACGCAGTCCTTCTTTCGGTATATTGCTCGCCGTTGATTTTCATACCGCTGAAATAATCGGATGACGATTTAAGCGTTTTCTTCGCCGTTTTAATATCCGTTTCAAGTGCTTTGATTGATGATTTACAACGAGATATGTTAATCTGATATATCTATATATTTGTGTTTTGCTATCACCTGTATTTTCTGCAAGTTCCTGTGCAGAATTTAACTTTGTTCCAACTCGGGAAAAGTTAAATCTGTTCGTAATCCTTGATGATTCATAGCATCAAGTTTCATTTTATATGCAAAGGCTTTTTCACTTGGTAAAATATGCTCTCGCTGAATATTACTATCTACCATTATTATGGTAGCGGCATCATCATCAATATCTGATACTATGCAACGCATATTATTTTTCCCTACAAATTCACTTGCTCGTTTTCGCCTGTGTCCCGATAGCAATTCATATCTTCCGTCTGCTTTAGGTCTGACGATTGCAGGAACAAGCACTCCTCGCTCGGATACACTTTCAATAAGTTTCAGCATATCTTCATCATCTCTGACTTTGAACGGATGATTTGGAAATTCATCAAGCAATGATAATGAAATATCTTTAATATCAGGCATTTTACCGTTTTCACGCTCTGACTGTGATGAAAATAAATCATCGAGCTTGGGCAGAGTAAAATCTGTTGTTCTGTCTTTGCTCAATATCAAGCACCTCCTTTGTCAATTCTTTATACGCCTGTGCTACTGTACTGTTCGGAGCGTAAGTGTAAATACTTTTGCCCTTTGTACTTGTTTCAGCGGCTTTAATAGCAATAGGTATATTGGTATTAAATATTTTAATATTTTTACCATAAGCAAATCGAACAGCCTCTTTCGTGCTTTTAGCAAGATTTGTCCTTGAGTCAACAAGTGTAAAGAGAACACCGTCAATTTTCAACTGCGGATTGATTTGCCGTTTAACTTTTGATATTGTCTGCACAAGCTGTGACATACCTTTTGCCGACAAGTATTGAGCCTGAACAGGAATAATTACGCTGTCAGTTGCTGCAAGGGCATTTATGGTTATCATACTGAGCGAGGGCATACAGTCTATAAGGATATAATCATAATCATCTTTCACGGTTTTTAAATATCCTTTAAGTGCAACCTCTCTGCTCATAGCATTAACAAGACTTAATTCAAGTGCAGACAATTCTACATTAGCAGGAATTAAATCGACGCCTTCATCGTGACGCAGAATAACATCATAAAGTTTACTAATGTTATCCTGAATGAAATCTAAAAGTTTATTTGATAATGTCTTTGGCAAATTGTCATTATCTTTCCATCCAAGACTGACAGTTAAATCTCCCTGTGGGTCAGCGTCAACAAGCAAGACCTTTTTGCCCTGCATTGCTAAACCTATGCCGAGATTAACTGTTGTGGTTGTTTTTCCGACACCGCCTTTTTGATTGCATATTGCAATCGTTTTGCATTTTGACAATCACTTAACCTCCTTTTATGAAAACAAAAGACCACTTACTCTAATGAAGAATAAGTGGCTATGTATAAAAGTCTTATATATTAAATTGTATGGGATATTAACGCTCAGTTGATGTCCCCGAAATTTTTTCAGCACATAAATATGCCTTAAAATTTTGACCTCTGCCAGTGCTTATTGCTCCCTTTATCTCACGCAGTAAGCGGTCGCAAACGCACCCCAAAATCTACCCCAATTAGTACCCCTTGTACCCCTAAAATCTACCCCTTAACTTTAGTTTTGTGTGTAGTTTGTATAAGCCTGTATCAGTATGGAATGGATATTAAAAGTGCCGATTTTCCTTGTATTTAAGCCAAATTTGGCATAAAATAAGACCTTAGAGAGTATCAAAACTTTCTAAGGTCGAATGGTCGAGGTGACAGGACTTGAACCTGCGGCATCCTGCTCCCAAAGCAGGCACTCTAGCCAAACTGAGTTACACCTCGGTATTATATTTGCA
The DNA here is from genome assembly GCA_020859725.1 of Clostridiales bacterium. Lineage (GTDB taxonomy): Bacteria > Bacillota > Clostridia > Oscillospirales > Acutalibacteraceae > Eubacterium_R. The sequence continues at coordinate 2,099 of JAJBVR010000208.1, forward strand.
TTATAAATGCGTTATAAAAATTTGCGGCAAAAAGCCGATTTGATTTCAATGCTTTCACATTTTAATATATAAATAATTATTTGTCAAGTGTTTATTAAAATAAAAAGGCAAAAACCGTTCAGAATAATAACAGCCGTTATTAAACGGATTTTTTCGGAGATGAGCCGGCTTATGAACAGTTTAAATTTAAAAATTAAAAAAATCTGCGTTTTACTTGCATTGCTTATATTTATATTTTCCTTAACGGCATGTGAAAACGGAAATTCGCAGGCGCCCGCCTTTTTAAGCGGAAACATTCATATTGTTACCAGGGAGGAGGGCAGCGGAACGCGGAGCGCGTTTATTGAGCTTTTTAAAATTGAGGAAACCGATGAACACGGCGGAAAAATTGATAATACTGTTTTAACGGCGGAAACTACAAACAGTACCTCGGTTATACTGGCAACAGTTGCGTCCAGCCTGAAATCAATAGGATGCACCTCTATGGGTTCGCTGAGCGGCACGGTTAAAACCGTAAGTATAGACGGGATTACGCCTGATTTAGAAAATGTTAAAAACGGAAGCTATAAAATTTCACGGCCGTTCGGAATTATATTCAAAAGCAGTATTTCTGCCGCCGCGCAGGATTTTATAAATTTTATTTTTTCTGAAAACGGGCAGAAAACCATTGAGGAAAACGGATATATAAGTGTTTAGCAGGGCGAAAATTTCCTTTCGTC
>JAJBVR010000046.1 GCA_020859725.1 Clostridiales bacterium
CACCCTTTCTATATCAAAATACCGTTCCTTTTTATATAAATTTTTTTCGCCAAAGAAACAAAACAGGAATATAAAATAATTATTGCAATAAGGAAAAGAAAATAAACGGGCGGCATTGATGTTAGCCCAATAAATGTTCCCGCCCTCGTAAATGTAAGAGCAGTGAAAACCGCTATTCCCAAGGCGGTAACGGCAACAACGGGAATTGACGGCCTGCTTTGCAGAAACGGAATTTTTTTGTGCGAAGCAAATGTAAAATCAAAATCTGCGTCCACATGGATTCAAGAAACCAACCTGTTTGAAAAAGCGCCGTAAAGTTGATTCTTGCTTCGGCTCCCAAATCTTGAAAACTGCCGCCGCAAATGGCGGGGCACAGGAAAAAGAAAAGAAAAATAAAAGTTATAATATCAAATACAGAGCTTACCGGGCCGAAAAACATCATAAATTTTCCAAGCGATTTCCCTGACCATTCCCTGGGCTTTGAATACATTTCATTATCAATATTATCAAGCGGCAGAACAAGGCATAAGGCGTCATACAATAAATTGAGAAACAGAAGCTGAACGGATGTCATCGGAAAGAATGGAAGAAAAATTCCCGCAATTACAATGGAGCAGATATTTCCGAAATTAGAAGATGCTGTGATTTTAATATATTTTGACATATTTGAAAATGCTTTTCTGCCTTCTATTATTCCTGCCTCAAGCACATTTAAATCTTTTTTCATCAAAACGGCGTCCGCGCTTTCATTAACCGCTTCGGCGGCGGTGTCAACGCATATTCCCGCATCGGCACATATAATGGCGGGCAGATCGTTAAGCCCGTCTCCCAGAAAGCCGACTGTATGGCCGTTTTGCTGAAGTGTTTTAATTATTTCTGATTTCTGAGACGGTGAAAGCTCTGAAAAAATATCAACACTCTCTGCCGTTTTAGCTGCGTCATTTTCGGAAAGTAAATCAAATTCTGCGCCAGTTATAATATTATTTGCATTCATCCCCAATCTTTTACCTATTGAAGCGGAAACACCTTTTTGATCTCCCGTAAGCATTTTTATTTTAACATTTAAATTTTTAAGTTTTTTTAATCGCGCTTTCGGCGCTGCTTTTCGGCGCGTCAAAAAAAGCAAGAAATCCAAGCAGTATCATATCTTGTTCATCTGACGGGCTAATGGAATTATTATCGCTTTCTTTGTACGCAACGGCAAGCACTTTCATTCCGTCGTTTATCATTTCATCGGTTATTTTATGCGCATCGGCTTTTAAATCGGATTTTGCCTCCATTTTTTTTGCCTTTATATTCAATATATTTGCATCTTTTTATAACATCGTCAATTCCGCCTTTTAATATTATGGTATTGCAGCCGTTCATTTCAACAAGTACACTGGAGCATTTTCTGTTATAGTCAAAAGGCATTTCGTCTGTTTTTTTGTATTTTGATTTTAATTCCTTAAAGCGGCCGCTTAAACTGGGAATTTCGGAAAATTTAAGCATTGCGCTGTCAAGATGATTTTTCAGACCGGTGTGATAAACGCTGTTCAAAAAAGCATAGTCAAGCGTTTTTTTGCTTTCATTCCCAAGTATATCCATATAATATTCCAGCAAAACGGTGTCATTTGTAAGAGTACCTGTTTTGTCAACGCAAAGAATATCCATACTTCCGAATCTTTGCATAGCGTTTATGTTTTTAACAATGGTTTCTTTGCTTTTCATTTTGTAGCTTCCGTTTGCCAAACAGGCATTAATTACCATCGGTAGCATTTCCGGCGTTAACCCAACAGCCACTGAAAGGGAAAATAACAGCGCCGTTATCCAATTTCCTTTTGTTAATCCGTTAACCGCAAAAACAACGGGAACAAGCACCGCGGTGAATTTTATAAATACATATGCTATTGAATTTGAGCCTTTATCAAATCCCTTTTTTCTTTCTTCGTCAGAAGGGGAAAAACCGCCGTAAACCGTGTTGCTTCCTACCGCAAAAACAACTCCGCGCGCCATTCCGCTTGTAACCGCAGCGCCTTGAAAAGCAATGTTTTCATATCCGTTAATACTTTTCGGAACAGCTTTGAGCACAGAAGCTTTTTTTCAATGATTGAGCTTCCTCCAGTAATAACAGACTGTGAAACAAAAAAATCCTTCGTTTGAGTCAGTCTAATATCGGCGGGCACTTTGTCACCCGCATTAAGCTGGATTTCATCTCCGACAACAATATCGGCGGCAGGTATCTTACAGGTTTTTCCGTTTCTTATAACCGTTACGTTTGTATTAACAAGCTTAATAAGCTCATTTGAAATCTTCATTGCTCTTATTTCCTGAGTGAATCTGATTATTCCACTGAGAATAATCATAATAAACATAATGAAAACCGTTATTATGTTTCTTTCAAATTCGGAATCGTTAAGCATATCCGTAATTAATGATATTATTGCCAATACAAACAGAATAACTGAAAACGGAGTTACAAATGCTCTTGCCAGTCTGAATAATACAGAATTTTTTGGCGATTTTTCGATTATATTTCTTCCGTATTTTTCAATGCTCTGTTCCACCTGAAAATCATTAAGTCCGTTTTCGGGTATATTTAATTTTTTGTAAATTTCGGCGCTGTCTGTTTGGCTCAATTCTTTCAATGTATTGCTTACGGAGCTGTTTCTTTTCATTATTAATCCCCCTTAATACATTTCTATATTATCATATATTTATTAAATTTATTATTGCTTTTTTCTTGCTTTTAAAATTAAATAAATATTTTGTTCTCGAATTGCAATAGCAAGTTGCAATAGTTTTATCAGTGATGCTCGTTGGCAG
>JAJBVR010000144.1 GCA_020859725.1 Clostridiales bacterium
GAGTTGTTGTGGACGCAAGCTCTGTTTTAACTATGGTGTCCGATTACAACTTGCAAAGCGTTTTGGCAATATATGCCGCCGGAGCGCCGTTCTCTTTTATTTTCGGCGCGGCAACCGCGATTTTTTTGTTTCTTTTCGGGAATCTGTTTATTAAAAAGATAAACCGTGTTATAATTAAATACGGTATTTTACGGGATGATAAAAATGAACAATAAAAAGAAAAATAAAAAAAATAAAAATATTCTTGAAAAGCTTTCGGATTTTGCCTTTGCAATGTCAATAATAGGTATATGCACAATCGGAATTTGCCCCGCGTTTGGTGCAATGGGAATTGCGGTTCCTCTTGCCATGAAAAACAAGGGAGCACAGTTGAGCGTCGAGATTATGGAAACAAATAAAAAATCTCTTATAGGCGGTATAATTGCTCTTGCGCTTTTTGTTGTTGATTTAATTATTTTGCTTATTTTTAAAGATAAGCTTTTTAAATAATCATTGATTTATTATCTTAATTTTAATAATTCCGCAAATATATGTTGTGCGTCTTTGTTATTGTGAAGCCGCAGCTCTGCTGTATGAGTCTTATGATTGCCTGAGTTTACCTGCTTTTAAGCTGCGCTTTTCTAATTTTGATCTCTATTGAAATTTTCTGTTATTGCTATTTTATTCCATTATATTTGCAGCTTATCGGCATAATAAAGCCCTCTTACGGTAATTTCAATTTTACCGCTTGAGGGCTTTTATTGTCTGTTTTTAATGCATTTGTTAATTCAGCATAAATATAAATATTTTTTATTTTTGTTATCTAATCTGTCCGTTAACAGCTGATTTTTTGTTATGTTGCGTTATGATTAAATCCGCCTGCCTCTTCTTCGGTCAGATTGTTTATTATTTTATGATTTTCAAAATATTTAAGTGTTCTTTTAAAATCTTCTATCAGCAAAAGCGCCATATCAAGTCCAAAACCCTGTCTAACCAAAATGCGCTGAACAACAATGTTTTCCGTGTTTTTCGGCAATGAATACGCAGGAACCTGCCATCCTCTGCTTCTGAGTTTATCCGCAAAATCATAAAGGTTAAAGGAAACATCTGCCTCGGGCTTTAATCTCCACGTAACCGCGGGTATTCCCTCATTGGGATTGCTTTTGTATAAAATATCAAATATTGAAAGCTTTTCAATTTCTTCGGCTAAATATTCAGCTGTTTTGTAGCAATTCATATGTATTTTTCTGTAGTCTTCAAAGCCGAGCCGCAAAAGCTGGTAATACTGAGATATAACCTGACCGGCGGGTCTGGAAAAATTAAGCTGGAAAACAGACATATTTCCGCCGAGGTAATTTACTTTGAAAACAAGATTTTCAGGCAGATATTTAATGTCGCGCCACAGTATAAATCCGCACCCAAGCGGAGCAAGCCTGAATTTGTGCCCTGAAGCGCTGATTGATTTTACCCGGCTGTTTCTGAAATCCCATTTTAATTCGTGAGAGCAGAAAGGAGCTAAAAAGCCGCCCGATGCCGCGTCTATATGTATGTCTACATCAAGTCCTGTTTTTTTATATAATTTATCAAGCTCAAGGCATAATGCCTCCACAGGCTCGTATTTTCCTGCAAAGGTTAATCCAAGAGTGGCAACAACTCCTATTGTATTTTCATCAATATACTTCATCATATTTTCAGGAGTTATCGCAAGATTATCAGGCTCCATAGGAACCTCACGCAATTCAATATCCCAATACCTGGCAAACTTTTTCCAGCAAACCTGAACAGGGCCTGACACAAGATTCGGGCTGTCAACAGGCTTTCCTTCTTTTTTCGTCTTATTTTCCAGCGGTAAAACATTGCAAGGCCGCCCAGCATACACGCTTCCGAAGAACCTACGGTTGATGTTCCGATTGAATTGCACTCTTCAGGCGCGTTCCAAAGATCGGCAAGTATATGAACGCATCTTGCCTCTATTTCAGCTGTTTGAGGATATTCATCTTTATCAATCATATTTTTGTTCATACATAAGCTCATCAAATCTTTAATTTCTTCGTCCTCATAGGTTTGGCAGAATGTGGCAAGATTTTGCCTTGCGTTTCCGTCTAAAAAAAGTTCATCCTTAACAATTTCAAGTATTGCTTTTGCGTCGGATTCTTTTTTCGGAATTTTATATTTAGGCAAAATGATTTCAGAATCCGTGCTTGCAAATATACTGTCATCCGCGTTATATTTTATATTGTTTTGTTCGTGAATCATCAGCTGAGCTCCTTTTATTTTCATCCTTTTATATTTATATTAATTTTTAATTTAATTATATAATAAATTCAGAAAATTTCAATATAGTAATGTGAAATAAAAACTTTATACAGCTTAATAAAAAAAGTTTCCCGCTGAGTTTGTTATTACATAATAATTAATAACCGAAACAGGAAAATTCAGGAGCGCCCTCTTTACCGAGGGCGCTCTTAATAGGGCGCTTTTTTATTTTTTAGCCAAGTGCGTCTTTTGCCGCTTCGCCCACATCGGAAACCGCTTTGCCGGCTCCGTCTGCTGCTTCGCCTGCTGCGTCACCTATATCGGACGCGGCTTCACTTGCGTTTTCACCGGCTTTTTTTGCGTCTTTCTCAACCATATTTGTGGTTGTTTCTGTTGTGGTTGTTGTAGTTGTACGCGCGGTGGTTATAGTGGTTGTGGTTGAATCGTTATTCTTGCTTTTTGTGCATCCGGCAAGTGCAAATGCCGAAACCGCAAGCACCGCTATAAGCGCAAAAAT
>JAJBVR010000226.1 GCA_020859725.1 Clostridiales bacterium
CTTTAATTTTTAACAAATATGCTATTCCCGCCGCTATTGAAGCTGCGTTTATCAGAATAATTCCTATATATTTCAACTTTATATCAACTGACTTCCATTATTTCAAAATCATTTGTATAATCATTTAAAAGAACAATATATTTGAATTCATTTAAAGATATAAGACTCTTAACAACGGCTTTATTCATAAGCTGTTCCTTTGTTTTCGCGTGAACAGAAACTGCAAAGCTGACTCCGCATTGAAAGCCGTCTTTCATAGCCTCAAATTCGCTTTGATTTGATATTTCGTCGCAAACTATCATTTCCGGAGAGAGAGTTCTCACCGCCATTTCAATTCCCGACGCTTTTGAAAATCCCGTTATAACGTCCGTATTCACACCGATATCAACCGTTATTCCGTTTGAATCCTTATAAGCTATTTCATTTCGCTCGTCAACAACGGCTACTTTTCTGTATCTGTTGTTAAACCCTCCGGAAAGGAGCCTTGAAAAGCCTCTTAAAAAAGTTGTTTTACCTCCCGCGGGAGGAGAAGCAACTATTATACTGGGCAGATCGTTTACATAAAGAATATTTAAAACCGGTTTGGAGCAGTTTTTAACTTCATTTGCTATTCTTATATTCAAAGAGGATATATTTTTAACCGCAGTTACAGCAGAATTTTTTTAGCGGCTGTTGAGCACACGCCCACTCTGTTTCCGCCCTCCGTTGTTATATATCCGTTTATAAGATTATCAATTTCACAGTGCACCGAATAATTGCAAAGACGTCTGAAGATTAAATCAAACTCCTCTTCGTCCACTTTATATGAAAAATCGGAATTATAATTTAATAATTTGCCCTTTGCTGTTATAAAAAAGAATTTTTGCCGAATATCAAAATAAGAGGCATATTTTTTCTTATTCTGATTTCATTTATTTGCCTTAGATTTTCGTTCCCCAGCTGGGCAAGAGCGGAATTTATTCCGTCTGGCAGGCAAGGAATTACAGTATTTAAAGCCAAGCTTCTCACCTCAATAAGTTATATGAATTGTAAAAAATAAATATAACCTGTTTATTTAGTTGAAGAAAGTTTGCCGATATGCTATATTATTTACATCATAGGAATTATGCGCCCGGTATTTATATTAAATTTTGAATAAACCGTTATCGGCTTTCTTTATAAATACACTTGCGCGGAAAGGCAGCGGAATTGATATTGGATATAACAACAAGCACAAAAAAAAGATACGCAAATTCTTTTATGAACGGTGAAACGGTTAATTACGCCGCTTCCGGTTTACTTTCTTTTCTGATTTTAATATGCGTAAAACAATTACTTAAAACTTTTTTCGGAATCAACGCGCAAATTTCAGCCGCTGCAGGATTTGCCGCCGCAGAGTGTGCAATGTTTCTGCTTCAGAAATTTTTTGTTTTCAAAGGAAATTCGCTAAGTTCTCTGCCAAAGCAAATAGTTTTTTCAGTAATTAACGCTGCCGTTCATCTCGGTATATTCAGCGCGGTTTCAATGGTTTCTGACGTTATGGGAATGCATTCCTATTCATCCTGGCTTTGCTCCTTCATAATAGTGCTGATATTGAATTATGCCGTTTCCAGGATACTGATATTTGACTGTTATCTACCTGCGGATAAATTTAAAAACGGAAGAATTTATAAAGTGTTTTTCAGAAACAGGTTTGTGTTTCTCTCAATGGCGGTTTCCCTGATTCTGATTTCTTTCATTTACCTTATATTTCATAATTTTCCTTTTGGTGACACAACCGTTTTAAGAATGGATTTATATCACCAATACGGGCCGTTATTTTCCGAACTTTTTGACCGTGTAACAAACGGCGAAAGCTTTTTATACAGCTGGACTTCCGGAGGGGGCTCCAGCTTTCTGGGCAATTATTTTAATTATCTATCAAGCCCTTTTACCGTGATACTTTTTCTGTTTGACAGAAAAGATATGCCGCTTGCGATAACTGCCATTGTTGCGGTTAAATGCATTGTTTCGTCAGGCACGTTTACTTTTTATTTAAGAAAAAGTCTTAACAGGCATTCTTCTGCTTCTGCCGCATTTGGAGTTTTCTATGCTTTCTGCGCATATTTTCTTGCTTATTTCTGGAATGTTATGTGGCTGGACGGAATGATTATTCTTCCTTTAACAGTGCTTGGAATTGAAAATATAATCAACAAAGGAAAATGCCGGCTTTATATTTTTTCACTAATTTATATTCTTTTCGCAAATTATTATATCGGATATATGATTTGCATTTTTTCGGTTATATATTTTTTGGCACATTACCTTATTTCGGAAAATACATCCGTGGATGCAAAGGCAAAAACTCCTCACGTGGAAAAACTATCTTTAAAAAAAATATACAACAATCGTTTTATAAACAGAGGTATAAAATTTGCGTTTTCATCTCTAATTGCGGGTGTGCTGTGCGCTTTTTTCCTGCTTCCCGTATATTTTATTTTAACAGGAAGCAGCGCTACATCGGATAATACTCCAAATGGATTTGAAACATATTTTTCCCTGTTTGATTTTATAGAAACACATTTTGCCGCGCTTGAAACAACAATTCGCTCAAGCGGAGATGATGTTTTGCCTAATGTTTACTGCTCCTCGTTAACACTTTTGCTTGTTCCCCTGTTTATGCTTAATAAAGAAATTAAATTCAGGGAAAAAGCCGTTTAAACAATTTTAATTGCTTTTTTACTATTTTACATAAATACTAATTATTCTAATTTTTACTTGCACGCTTTTCAC
>JAJBVR010000026.1 GCA_020859725.1 Clostridiales bacterium
AGTCATTCTTTTTCGTCTTTTTGACTGTTGCACTTACATTGTATATTCACCATCTGAAAAGCAAATATAGGAAACGCGATTCTTCCTATTAATCCCAAAGCGTCAATCCATGGCAATAATGTAGCCCCTAAGTGATCGCACAGCATACAAATCATGCCGATTATTTTCAAATGCTCTGAATTTAAAATTTTAAATCGTGAAGCAATTTTATTCAATATTACATTCCCTCCTCAATTGCGGGCTATTCTTACTTTTATCCGCTTTTGAAAAAGCCTGTCTTGAAATTTTTGTTTTCAGCAAGCTTTTTATACCTTTGTTACTGTTTTCAGATAATTCACAGCTTCAGACCGGAAATTTAAATTGAAGTTCATATCATACAAACTGCTTAAACTTATCGGTATTTATTCCACTGTAAACCTGAATTCTGTTACAGTTTTAAATTCCTTTCCCGGCTCAACATATCTGAACGGGAATTTGTCATAAAGGTTAACGCTGTTTGGATAAAACTGTGTTTCAAGCGCAATCCCTCTTCTGTAAGTAACGTTTCCGTTTTCTTTTCCCGGATTTCCGCTTTTTGCAAGCCAGCCGCCGCAGTAAACCTGTATTCCGGGTAAATCTGTGTAAACGCTCATTTTCCGCCCGCTTTCCCTGTGATAAAGCACAGCCGCTTCGCAAAGGCTTTTACTTTTATTTTTTAAGCAGTAGTTATTATCATATCCTATGCCGTCAATAACAGCCCTGAAAGGTTTGTCAATATTATCGCCTATCCTATGCATTTCCTCAAAGTCAAGCATAGTCCCTTTAAGCGGGGTAATTTCTCCTGTAGGAAGCTGATTTTCATCTGTTTCGGTAAAACAGTCGGCGTTAACCTTTAAAAAATGATTTTCTATGGTTTCGCCGGGATTGGCCGAAAGGTTGAAATAAGCGTGATTGGTTGGATTCGCAACGGTTTTGGCGTCACTTAGAATATTATATTCAATTCTGAGGATATTGCCGTCTGTTAAGGTATATTCAACATTCATTGTAAAATTCCCGGGAAAGCCGTCCTCTCCGTCAGGTGAAAATTTTTGAAGAACTATAAAATTATCTCCTGTTTCTTTAACTTCCCAAACGGAAAAGCTGAATCTTCCTCCGCCGTGTAAAGTCCACGTTCCCTGATTGGCAGGAGTATGGTATTCAACTCCGTCTATTGAAAATTTAGCGTCTCTTATTCTGTTTGCAACTCTGCCCACAACTAAACCCTGATATCCCAAATCAGGGTTTTTATAATATTCAGGCGTGTTAAATCCCAGCACAACATCACCGTTATTTCCGTTTCTGTCCGGCATGAAAAGAGATTGTATTCCCGCTCCCAAAGTTTGAATTGAAACACTTGCGCCGCTTTTGTTTGTGATTGTATAAAGGTCAATATTTTCCCCGTCTTCGGTTTTTCCGAAAAATTTTTTTGAAATACTCATAGTAATTTCCTAGCCTTTCCGGCTACAAATATAAAATAATTATACGCTTTGCTGTAGCCTAACAAGGCATATAATGAAATTTCCGATAACATGCAAAAGGCAATCAGCATAAAAATACACCGGCTTACCTTAAAATGATAATCTTATTATTTGAGTATAACCCTAATTGTAAATAAATTCAACAGAATCTTGACATTTGCCATTATAAAATATATTCTTATAATGGAATAAAAATATTTGCTTGGAGATGCTTTTGTGGAAAATATAATGAATTTGCTTACATCGGTTCTTCGTTATGCCCTGCCTGCGGCGGCTCTGATAATGGTTTTAACCTGTGTCATATCTCTGTTCAGAAACAGACCTCGGGTTCACAAAATGGCCAAGCTGACCGACCAAACAAACGGGGATGTTATTGATATTGACCATTGGGAAACCTCTATAGGAAAATCAAAATCAAACGATATTGTGCTTCCTCTTCCGAGTGTTTCCCGTTTCCATGCCGTAATTTCAAAAAAAAGCCGCGATTGGGTGATAACGGATACTTTTTCTAAAAACGGCATTACCGTTAACGGTAAAAAAATAGAAAAAAAAGCAACTCTTGAGGACGGAGATGTTATTAAAATAGGCTCTGTAGGGCTTAAATTTGAGTGCGCGGACGCGCTTTCAAGCGCCACAAAAAAACAGATTCGTTCAAACGCCGGCGCTTCGGTTGCATATGCGGTTTTGGTTGACGTTAAAACCCGAAAGCCGCTTTATCTTAAAAGAAATGATGTTTTAATCGGCAGAGGCGAGCAGTGCGATATTCGTATTTTGGCGGATACTGTTTCATCCGAGCATGCAAGAATTTATAAAACTACAAAGGGCTGGGCAATCAGAGATTTGGATTCTCACAATGGAACTCAGCTGAACGGAAGATTTCTCACCCAAACGCAGTTGATTTTTGATGAGGATACCGTTACATTCGGTGACAGAGTATTTATATTCTATGAAAAGTGAGGCACTGGATATGGCGAATGAAAAAAAGGCGAAAAAACATAAAAGAATGCCTAAAATAAAGCCGATTAATAATTTTGCTCTTTTGGCTTTTCTTTCCTTGTTTCAGATTGTTACGGCATTTAAGGCGGCATACGGAAGCAGCGGATTTGAAATAAAAATGCTTGTGTCAATGGGCGCTTTGATTGCCGTTGAATGGATTTATCTGATTTTCTTTTACACTTCAATCCACAGGCGGAATTTTGAGCTTGAATTAATAGAGTTTTTTCTTTGCGGAACGGGTATTTC
>JAJBVR010000120.1 GCA_020859725.1 Clostridiales bacterium
ATATTTAACAGTATATTTATGGTGTTTTTTAAACTGTTACTTTTGAAATAATATTGTTTATTTAGGTGAATTATGAATTACGGTTTTTTCAGAACGGCATGCGTTTCTTTAAAATTAAAGGTTGCGAATCCGAGTTATAACAAACAGGAAATTAAAAAGGCTGTTGATGATGCGCTGAAAAATAACGCGCGCCTTTTGGTTACCCCCGAGCTTTCCGTAACGGGATATACCTGCGCGGATTTGTTTTTTAATTCTTCACTTATAAATCAGGCGGAGAATGCTGTAAGGGATATAGCCGAATATACCGCCGGAAAAAATATTGCAGTTATAGTAGGCGCTCCCGTTCCGTTTTATAACAGCTTGTATAATTGCGCCGTTGTTATATATAACGGAGAGGTATGCGGAATAGTGCCGAAAATAAATATTGCGAATTACGGCGAGTTTTATGAAAAACGCTGGTTTGCGAGCGGTGTGCAGTTTAAAAGCTGCCGGTCGGTAAATTATGCCGGGTTTGAAACCAAAATAGGAAATCAGATGTTTGATTTGGGCTCCGGCGCAGTATTGGGAATTGAACTGTGCGAGGATTTGTGGGTGTCGAATCCTCCGAGCGGATTACTTGCCGGTCACGGCGCAAATATAATTGCCAATCTTTCGGCGAGTGATGAATATGTTTCAAAGGCGCAGTACAGGAAAGAGCTTGTTGCAAATCAATCCGCAAGGTGTGTATGCGCGTATGCTTACGCCGGCGCTTCCGTTTTTGAAAGTACAACCGATTTAGTGTTCAGCGGAGCGTCATTTATTTGTGAAAACGGAGCGGTTTTGGCTCAGGGCAAAAGATTTAAAAGGGAAAGCACAATTATTTATGCGGATGTAGATATAGAAAAGATTAACTTATTACGCCGTAAAAATATTTCATTTGAAAATATTTCAGACGGCGAAATCGGTTTTTCGTTGCTTGATATAAAAAATGATGACAATGATTTGAAATACAGATTTGTTGATTCCCATCCGTTTGTTCCGAATGAGAATGATAAACGAATTGAAAGGTGCAGCGAGATTTTCGCAATCCAGGCGGCTGGACTGGCAAAAAGGCTGGAGCATGTCGGTTCCGAAGGCTGCGTTGTGGGAATTTCCGGCGGCCTTGATTCAACACTTGCTTTGCTTGTGTGTGCAGAGGCGATGAAAATAACAGGCGGGAAAAATTCTGATATTATGGGTATAACAATGCCCGGCTTCGGCACAACAAGCCGAACATATAATAACGCGTTAAGGCTTATGCGCGAAATGGGCGTTTCAGCAAAGGAAATCAGTATTAAAGAAGCATGCACCCGCCATTTCAGCGATATAGGGCACAGTCGGGAAATGCATGATATAACCTATGAAAACACCCAGGCAAGGGAAAGAACACAAATTCTTTTCGATATGGCAAATAAGCACAACAAGCTTCTTGTGGGCACGGGAGATTTGAGTGAGCTTGCAATGGGCTGGTGCACTTATAACGGAGATCATATGAGTATGTACGGAGTTAACGCATCTGTTCCTAAAACCCTTGTAAGGTATCTTGTTGAATATGTTGCCTCTGAAAGTGAAAACGGAATCGCGAATGTGCTTACCGATGTGCTGGGCACTACTGTTTCGCCCGAACTTCTGCCTCCCGATGAAAACGGCGGCATAGCGCAAAAAACAGAGGAAAATATAGGCCCGTATGAGCTTCACGATTTCTTTTTGTATAATTTTATAAGGTTTGGATTTACCAAGAAAAAAATTCAGTTTCTTGCTGAAAAGGCGTTTGGGCAAAAGTATTCACCCGGTGTTATTTCAAAATGGCTGAATGAATTTATGAGGCGCTTTTTTATCAGCCAGTTTAAGCGAAGCTGTGTTCCGGATTCGCCTAAGGTAGGTTCGGTTTCACTTTCTCCGAGGGGGGATTGGCGTATGCCGAGTGATGCTGTTTTTAAGGATTTTACAGATTAAGGAGATAATTATGGAAGAAAATAAGAATTTTGAAAATGAAAAGAAACAGAAAAACAGAAAAAATAAAAAAATTATAATAGCGGTTATCGCGGCGGCGGTGGTAATTGCCGTTGTCGCAGCTGTTATTGCGGTATATTCAAGAAATAAAACGGATGAAAATTCTTTAAGTGTTTCTCAGTCAACTACGCTTAAAACAGGAGCGGAAAACGGAATTGTTTTGCAGAGTCAGGATAATACAGGACAAAATTCAAACTCCGAAGGAAGCTCTTCCGCTGCAAATACAGGCGGAAATACGTCAAAAATCGAAAATAATTTAACCACTGAAAAGCAAACGGCGCCTGCCAAAAGAAATATTATTGTGGATATAGTTATGCCGTCCGGAGGCAATATCAACGATGCTCTTGAAATTTATATCAACGATAATCTGGAAGCAACCATTACTGAAAATATTAAGGTAAACGGAGAAATTTACAGATTTGAAACAGAGGCGTATGAGGGTGATGTCAAAATAGAAGCAAAGCTTCAGAATTACGGCACAGAAGCTAAAAAAACCGTGTATTCCGGGCAGGATTATGTCAGAATCAACTTGCCGCTTAACGGATATGAGGGAAATGACGCGGTTGATTTTTAATTGGATAAAATGCAAAAAACGCGCCGCTGAGTATTTTCGGCGCGTTTTTGCCATATATTATAAGAATTTTATTAAACTCGAATTGCAATAGCAAGTTGCAATAGTTTTATCAGTGATGCTCGTTGGCAG
>JAJBVR010000062.1 GCA_020859725.1 Clostridiales bacterium
ATTCAACATATTTATCAAATTTTGCGGAATTGAATATTTTATACTCAAATCAGCAATATCATCAATATTTATAATGTTTTCCGAAATTCTATGTAACACAGCGTTTATAAATTTGCAGTAAAAAGACAATCCGTTTTCGCGTGCCAAATTAACGCTTTCATTTATTGCTGCGCTGACGGGAACCTTATCCATAAAATATATTTGATAAACGCCCATTCTCAAAATCGTCATAACCTTGGGCTTTGATTTATCGGAATATTTTTTGATAATATAATCAAGGGTTATCTTCCTTTCAACAACTCCGTATATAAGCCTTGCGGCAAAAGCCTTTCCGGCGCTCAGCTTATCAAAGGCATTGTCAACCGCTATATTTGAATAAGCGCCTTCATAAAAAATTCTGTAAAGCGTTTCAAACGCTGTTTGCCTTGACGAAATCATTTTCTTCTGCCCGCCAGTAATAATAATCTTAACAGAGTTGCCAAAGAGGAAGCCAAAGCCGCAACATAGGTGAGCGCGGCGGAAGTAAGCATTTTTTTAGCGCCTCTGTATTCAGCTCCTGATAAAAAATTATTAGTTTCTATTACTGCCAAAGCTCTTTTTGATGCATTAAACTCAACCGGCAGAGTAATAAGCTGAAAAACAGCCACAACGGAATAAAGAATTATTCCCGCGAAAATAAGAGGCTCAAAATTAAAAATCAATCCAAACAGAGCAAGCGGAATCCCGAGTGAAGAACCGAATTTTGTGGCGGGTATAACTGCGTTTCTTATTTTAAGCGGAAAATATCCCTTGGCATGCTGGCAGGCGTGACCCGCTTCATGGCAGGCAATTCCCACCGCGGCAATGCTGGGTGAATTAAAAACATTTTGCGATAAGCAAATTTCCTTAGACGCCGGATTATAATGATCCGTTAAATTTCCGGCAATCGGTTTAACACTAATATCAGTTATTCCGTTAAGCCTCAAAACCTCGGAAGCGGCTTGAGCGCCCGTTAAGCCTCTTGAATTTCTTACGGCGCTGTACCTTTTAAAATTTTGGTTAACCTTGAACTGGCATATAAATGAAAAAATTATAACGGGAATCATTATAAATCCCGTAAGATAATAAGCGAAATAAGTCCCCATTTTATCAGCCTTTCTTAATTAAAAATAAATTCATTATTCTGCTTTTCCCAATTTATAATCAATCGGGATTTTATTTCCCGATAAAAACGATTTAATGTCCATTTTCTTTTTCCCAACGGGCTGGACCTCAAGAATATCAATGCATTTACCGTCCCCGCAGGAAACAGTAAGCACACCTCTGTTGGATATTACAGCTCCGGGTTCGCAGCCTTCCCGATTGCTTAAAACAGACTTGTGAATTTTAATTTCCTTGTTTTTGATATAAGTCAGCGCAGCCGGTTTGCTTTGAAGCGCTCTTATTTTATTATGAATTTCAAATGCGGATTTATTCCAGTCTATAACGCATATGGATTTATCTATCATAGCCGCATATGTTGGCTCTCCCGTTTGCTTAATATGAACCGCCCTGCCGCTTTCAATCAGACTTATAGCTTTCACAAGCGATTTTGCTCCTATAAAAGACAATCGCTTAAACAGGTCATCGGATGTTTCATTTATTCCTATTTCCGTTTTTTCCGAATAAATAACATCCCCCGTGTCAAGCCCTTTATCCATTTGCATAATGCAGACTCCCGTTTCCTTTTCGCCGTTTAAAACAGCGCGCTGAATCGGAGCGGCTCCCCTGTATTTCGGAAGAAGAGAAGCATGAACGTTTATGCAGCCGTATTCAGGCAGATTCAAAATCTCCTCCGGCAGAATTTTTCCGTATGCAGCCACAACAATTAAATCCGGGCAGAACCTCTTTATTATATCCGCCGCTTCATTGGTTTTAAGGGAATTGGGCTGAAAAACAGGAATGCCGTTTTTTTCAGCGGCAAGCTTAACCGGCGGAGGAGTAACAATCTGCTTTCTGCCAGTTTTTTTATCCGGCTGGGTAAATACCGCGCAAACAGAATATTTTTCATCAATAAGCCTTTCAAGGCAGGTAACAGCAAAATCGGGCGTACCCATAAAAATTATATTCATTATTCCTCCGAAAAACCGTTAATTAAATGAGAAGTAAAAAGGATACCGTCTAAATGGTCGATTTCGTGGCAAAAAACGTGCGCTTTAAGACCTTCACCGGTAAAAACCTGCCACTTTCCGTGCCTGTCCTGCGCTTTTACCTGAACCTTCATAGGTCTTGATGTAACGCCGGATTTACCCGGAAGTGAAAGGCAGCCTTCCTGCTCTTCCTGCTCGCCCTCGGCAAGCGTTATTTCAGGATTAACAAGCTCCATAGCGCCCTCGCCTATATCAATAACCGCAACTCTTTTTAAAATACCAACCTGCACTGCGGCAAGCCCTACTCCGTTTTCACAATACATTGTTTCAAGCATATCATCAATTAAATCCGAAAGTCTGGAATCAAATTTTTCAACCTTTCTGCTTTTCTTATTAAGAATCGGATCACCGAATTTAACAATATTTCTTAATGCCATTTAATATTCTCCTAATTCAATTCAAAAGGGTTTAAATCTATGCCGACGGAAACCTTTTTGAACTCCTTCATTTTACTGATTTTTTTTAATATTTCATTTAACATTTTACGAACTGTTTTTGAATTTTTACACTTAACGGCAAGCCGATATCTGTAATTG
>JAJBVR010000193.1 GCA_020859725.1 Clostridiales bacterium
CAACAACATTAATCTTATCATTTGATTTGATTTTATTCATTGAAATCAAATCACAGTAAGATGAAAAATAATAAACTATCTGCGGCACAAGTCTTCCCCAGTTTATTGAATTTGCAGAAGAAAACATCATATTTTTTTCCGCAAGCTTATTTATAATTTCGTCATCGGTAAAAATTGATTTAACAGCACTTTGAGCGTCGTCAAAATTACCTTTAACAGCACAAACGGCAACATTTTCACCTTCCTGAGTTATCATCTGAAGCTTTTGCATGGGAGAAACTCCATCCTCAGGATAGAAAACAAGAATTTTTGTATTCTTTACATTTTTAAATCCTTCCAAAGCGGCTTTCCCGGTATCTCCGGAGGTTGCAACCAAAATAACGATAGTTTTATCCTGAGCCGTTTTCTTTGAAGAAACAGTCATAAGATAAGGCAAAAGCTGAAGAGCCATATCCTTAAATGCACAGGTTGGACCATGCCACAACTCAAGAATATTTTCATTTTTATTTAAATTAACAGTAGGGGCAATAAATTCAGATGAAAATTTATCAGCGCTGTATGCATTGGAAACGCAATAATCAAGTTCTTCATCGGTAAAATCGGTTAAAAACTCGCGAAGAACTGTTTTTGCACGCTGTATATAATTCATATTAACCATAGATTCTATTTTTTCTTTTGAAAAAATAGGAATCTCACACGGAACAAAAAGACCTCCGTCTTGGCTTATTCCCCGGGTAATTGCCTGTGAGGCAGACACTTTTATTGATTTATCACGAGTAGATGTATAAAACATAATTTTATCCTCTAAAAAGTATTCTAATATAATTGAAAAGCGTTTTCAAGGTATTTTATATATTTAATTTTATTATTTTCACAGAAAACCTCTGCAACATCAAATCTCGGCTGCAAATCAGTTTTATGATTGGCCAAATATATTTCGGCGCTTGCTATTATTTTTTTCTGCTTTTGCGGCCCAACAAATTCTTTAGGAGAGCCAAACGATTGATTATTTCTCATTTTAACTTCAATGAAGCAAATAAATTTTCTGTTTTTCATTATTAAATCAATTTCACCGAAGCGGCATGAATAATTAAAATCGATAAGCTTATATCTCCGCTTTTCAAGATATTCACAAACCTGCATTTCGGCAAGCCTTCCAAGACTGTTCATTTATTAAGCACCTTTTTTAAAAATGTTTTTCTGTGAATTTTGCAAATTCCGTATTTTTCTATCATTTCATAGTGAAATTTTGTTCCGTATCCTTTATGCTTATCAAATCCGTATTCAGGATATTCCAAAGCCATTTTCATCATAAAACGGTCTCTTGAAACTTTGGCTAAAATTGACGCCGAGGCTACGGACAGGGATTTTGAATCACCTTTTATAATCGTTAACACATCCGTTGATTTAAAAGGAGGTGCGCTGTTTCCGTCAACAAGGGCAAGCTGTTGGATATGTTTCAAATTGTTTAAAGCCCGCTCCATTGCAAGAAAAGTGGCCTGGAGAATATTTATTTCGTCAATCTCCGTTTCAGTAGCAAAGCCGATTCCATAATCAGCGCATTCATTTACAATTTTATCAAAAAGCGCTTCTCTCTTTTTTTCCGAAAGCTTTTTGGAATCGTTTACTCCATCAATGATCTGATTGTTTTTGAGAACCACCGCCGCCGCGTAAACAGGCCCGGCAAGAGGCCCTCTTCCAGCTTCATCAACTCCGCAAATCAGATTGTATCCTTTTTTCAATGCTTCTTTTTCATATATTAACCAATCCATAATTTACGGCAGTTCAAGGCTGATTCTGCCTAACTTCCCTCCTCTGAATTCATCACAGATAACAGCGGATGCGCGGTCATAATCAATTTCTCCGCCTTTTATTAAAAAGCCGCGCTTTTTTCCTATTTTTTCAAGCAGCTCCCACCCTTCCAATTCAGGTGAAACATCAATTTTATATCTTTCTTCAATCATTTCAGGATGTGTTTTATTCAGTACCTCAAGAAGCCTGCATGAAAGCGATTCTAAATCCGTAACTTCGTCTTTAACAGAACCGATAAACGCAAGTTTGTCGCCAACCTGAAGATCATCGAATTTAGGCCATAATACGCCGGGTGTGTCAAGAAGCTCAATTCCGTTACCGGCTGAAAACCATTGATTATTTTTTGTTATGCCGGCTTTGTCTGCAACAACAGCCTTGTTTTTTCCGGCGATTCTGTTAATAAAAGATGATTTCCCCGTATTTGGAATACCAACAACCATAAGTCTTAAGCTTTTACCCGCCATATTCTTTGCTATGTTTTTTTTATAAACAGAAGAAAGCGCTTTTTTGCAAACCGGAACAAACTGATTAAGCCCCTTCCCTGTTTTGCAGTTTGCCGCAAAAGCATAGAAGCCTAAGTTTTTATAATAATCAATCCATATTTTTGTTGCGTTCGCATCAGCCACATCACATTTATTGAGCAAAATTATTCTTGGCTTTCGTTTAATTAACTCGTTAAGCTCAGGATTGGAGCTTGATTTAGGAATACGGGCGTCAACG
Organism: Clostridiales bacterium; assembly: GCA_020859725.1. Classification (GTDB taxonomy): domain Bacteria; phylum Bacillota; class Clostridia; order Oscillospirales; family Acutalibacteraceae; genus Eubacterium_R. The sequence goes on from JAJBVR010000193.1 coordinate 2,533, forward strand.
ATTTCAACAACTCCGTCCACTTGCTTAAGCGATTCCTTAATCAGCCTTCGGGTTTTTGCCATATGACCCGGAAACCACTGAACATACTGCTTTTGAAAATCCGGCATTTAAATCACTTCCCTGTTATAGATATTTTCTATATTTCAGAAACATATTGCGCTGATATTATAC
>JAJBVR010000053.1 GCA_020859725.1 Clostridiales bacterium
GTGTTCCGTTGTCTGAATAAAGCAGTAAAAGTATATCCTCTTCAAGTCCTGTCTGCGCGTTTATATAAATTAATACCTCCTGCGAATTTTTTTGTTTTTGCAGTGATATTCGGTGCAATAAACCTCTGTGCCGTCTTTTTTCGGAATCATGCATTTTTTTCGGATATTATTTCAACATTTTTGCTTATTTGAGCGCTTTTTTTATTTTCAAAATCAAATTCACTTCTTGAGGTGTGATTCGTTAAAAAGTCCTCGGCTTCAAGCGAATATATTTCTCCGTTTGAAAGTGAAACGCCAACCTTTATAAGGTCTGGGTAATATAAAACATCATTTTCATAATATGCAAAGTTTATTATGCAAATATTATTATAGATTGAATAATAGCTTTCTTTCATATTTGAATAGCCTATTTTATTTAGAAATTCAGAGGCTATATTTATTGCGTTTTCAGAGGTTACTGACTGCTGGGTAATATTTGCTTCATTAATAATATATAAAATATAACCGCCCTGCTTTGTAACCGCTATTGTGTATAATTTATAAGAAAAAACATATGCGGGAATGCTTCCGTTTTCCTCGGATTTAAAAATAACTCCTTTTTCGCTTACTCCAAGTGCGTCAGCCGCTGCTTTTTTTGCATTCGTCCTTTGTTTTTTCCTTTGCGTTTTTAATTATTTCGGATTCTTTGTTTAAAACCGCGTCCGCAAAAGGGCCGTCATAAAGCAGTGTGGGATAATCCGAAAAAGTTTCCTCCGCAGTGTTAAAATCAAGTGAAAATGATGAAACTTTCATAACGGAGCTGTCATCAAGAGATACTTCGTTTTCTGTGATTTTTCCGCCCGCCGCGCATTTGCTTACAATTTCCTGAGCAAAATCCGAATATTTTTGCGCGTATTATAAAAGCTTTTCAATGTTTTCATATTCTTCAGCGGTTATTTCCTCTTTTTTTGAAAGGTATCTTGCATAATCGCCTGCCTGGCTTAAAAATTTATACGCTCCGCTTAAATTAAGCTGCTGCACGGGCAGTGATGAAAGGGCGCTTTTCGCGGTGCTGCATTCGGAATATAAATCGTTGGATAATGAAGTAAGCATATCCTTTGACGTGGCGTATTCGCTTTTTGCCAAATTTGTTGCTATTGTTGTCCAAACTTTCCGAAAGCTCGGTAATACTGCGCTGATATGTTGCTTCAAGCCTGGTTTTATGATTCTCGCTTTTAATATGCCCGGTAACCGAATACGCGGTTAAAACAGCAAGCAGGCATATTGAAAATGAGCAAATTCTAACTATATTTCTTTTTTTCATAATGCTTATCCCTCGTTTTGTAAGTTTTTAAAAATTTGCTTTTATACTGATTTTGCCCTTTATTTCCGAAAACATACAAAAAAGTCTTTAATTACCGATTCTTATTTGTTATAATAATAAATATTTGTGTGAAAATCACATAAATACATATTTAATTTTATTTTTTAAAATATAATTTTAGGCGGAGAAATTTAAATGGCTCTTAAAAACGGTAAAAAAAGAATTGTTGTTAAAGTGGGCACATCAACGTTAACACATAAAACCGGTAAAACAAATATTGCTGTTATTGCAAAGCTTGCATCTGTACTTTCAGATTTGAAAAATGAAGGCTATCAGATAATTTTGGTTTCTTCCGGCGCTATCGGAATAGGTATGAGCAGACTTAGGCTTACAGAAAAACCAACGGACACAAAATGCCTTCAGGCTGCGGCGGCGGTGGGGCAGTGTGAGCTTATGTTTTTGTATGATAAGCTTTTTTCCGAATATGACGTGGTAGTCAGCCAGCTTCTTTTCACATCCGAGGATTTGGAAAATAAAGAAAGCAAGGCGCATATTATTGATACATTTAATCAGCTTTTGGAATATGACTGCCTTCCCGTTGTTAACGAAAATGACTCTGTGTATATAGAAGAACTGCTTAACGGCGACAATGACTGCCTGTCGGCTACTGTTGCCTCCATAACAAATTCCGATTTGCTTGTGCTTTTAACCGATACAGACGGTCTGTATAACTGCAATCCTTCTGAAAATTCAAACGCTTCGCTTGTTTCATATGTGGATAATATAGATGATAAGATAAAATCACTCGCGGGCGGAGCAGGCAAAAAAGGAACGGGCGGATTTATAACCAAAATCAAAGCGGCGGAAATTGCTGTTTCAGCGGGTATTCCCGTTGTTATTACAAACGGTTCAAGACCTACGGATTTATATCATATTCTTCAAGGCAAACCCGTAGGAACATATTTCAAGGCAGATTAATAATTATATTATTGTTAAATATAACGGCGTATTCCCGAGTGGCTGCCGCGGGAATAAATATTTTTATTCAGCAGCCGGAAAGGGTATCGTAACATATGATAAGATTGGGAAACAAGGCATTGGCGGCAAAGGATTTTCTGTCAACGGTAACAACCGTGCAAAAAAACACGGCTTTGGAAAAAATCTCTGCCGCGCTTAGGGAAAACAGCCAAACAATTATTGAGGAAAATAAAACGGATATTGAAAACGGAAAAAAAGCAGGGCTCGGCAGCGGACTTTTAGACAGATTAATGCATAATGATGAACGAATTTGTTATATTGCATCTTCAGTTCATGAGGTTGCCGCGATGCCAGATCCGTGCGTAAGAATTTTGGATGAAATTCAAAGACCGAATGGTCTTAAAATTCAAAAAGTATC
>JAJBVR010000058.1 GCA_020859725.1 Clostridiales bacterium
ACATAAATCTATATTGATTTAATAATCTGTTTTGTGTATAATATTTATAGAAAGAACTGAAAGGAGTGTCAAAAATAACAACAAGAGCTGATATTGAAAAGTCAATAAAAGAATTACTTGTACGCTATAATGCTGAATATGCACTCCTTTTCGGCTCATATGCAAGAGGAGAAGCAACCGAAGATTCAGATATTGATGTTTTGGTTTACGGCGGCGAAAATTTTAAAAAATCAAATATTTTTGCATTTGCCGAAGAACTCCGATATATGACAGGTAAGCAGGTTGATGCATTTGAGATATGTGAGGTCAACTGTTCAACACCGTTTTATAACACGGTGATTAAAGAAGGAATTAAGATAGCATGAAAAAGTCGGATATAGAAAGAATTAAAAAAATAATTTCAACTTGGGATTCGCTTCAGTACCAAATTTCAGAGCGTTCTATAACGAAAGAATCATTATTAAACGATGAATTTTTACAGTGGGCAGTTACAACACCATTGTATAATATCGGTGAACAGGTTTATAAAATCAGTGATGAAATGAAATCACAGCACCCGGAAATAATATGGAGCGTTGTTGCCGGATTAAGACATAGACTTGTGCATGATTATGACGGAATAAATTGGTCAATTATTGTTGAAGTCATTTTTGATGAAATGGATGATTTTATTCAGTCAATAAAACATTTGCTGTAACAATGAAATTTTAAATAAACTCTTTTAAATAATTTTACAAAGCACTTATCAAAATGATAGGTGCTTATTTTTTTACTCAAAAGGAGATGGACATATGAAAAGAAATATAATCAGGCAGATACGGTTTAACATTGAGGAAAATGAAATCTTAAAGCAGAAAGCACAGCATTGTTGTAATCTTCAGTTCGGCTTAAAAGATTGGTGAAATAATCTTCAAAAGGCGAGTCTAATTCCTTTCTCGGATATAGCTTTTCATTGTCAAATACATTGTCAATGTCTGTGAAATAGTAATTGCAGGCGCTTTGAACAATACATTTCAGTATTTCTTTTGCGCTCTCTGCATCTTCTTCCTGAACATCGCAAATGTAAGCATAGATTTCCTCGCTTTCATTGTAGAAAAAGACTGACAGATAAGCGCCGTTTAAATTTACATCAGTAGTATATTGCACTACATCTTCACTTTCAAATTCGGCAATATCAATAAGTCCTTTTGCATTCCATATTTCATCAACGCCCATTTTCTCGCTTGCTAACGGCACTGCCTCTTGAAATGTTTCAAAAGTGCAGATGGGAGAGCGTTAAACCACTGTTGATATTCCGAAAACAGAAGCGGATATAATTGCCAAGGCTAAAACTATTGTAATTACTATGTAAAACAGTTTTCTTTTGCTTGATAGTGGGGCTTTCGCTTTTTGAATGTCCTGTTTCTGAATCAACGGCGTCATACTGTGCAGGCAAAATGATGCGTTTTCCTGTAGTGCTGCTCCGCATTTAGGGTACACATTGTTTTTACTGTTATTCATCCGAGAGTCCCCTGATTGTATTCATATAAAAGTTCATTAACTTCAATAACTGACATTTTTTATAAAGTGCGTAAATAACAACGCAGTCAAAGGGATTTTTTGCATACAGCATAGGATAGCCTGTCTTTTCAGTAAATTTTGTACTTCTTCAAGCTCAAGATCCATTCCGAAAGCAAGGCGTAACACCTTGTTCCTCTGAGGTTTTTTGCGGATGCCTGAAATTATTTGATAAGCATATACTTCGCTCATTTCAGATTTTTCAACAATCTCCGATTTGTTCAAATTCTTACTTTCTATCAAATTTTGAAGATACTCGCTTAACGAAATTTCTTCGATGTTTTCTGAATTTCTTTCATAAAATGATTTGAAATCCGAGTAGTCTTTTAACTCTTTTATTAAATCTTTTGTGTCTTTTTTCATCACAAATCATCCGTTTTATTTATAATATCATCACAAACTGCATAAAACAATAGTTTGAAAAATAATGCTGGCAGCATAAGACAGCATTGACAATTTAGTCTATACTATAATCATAGCATTCCGTTAATGTTGTGCTAATTAAATAAATTAAAATATTGAATTAAGGAGAATGTATATGTTTTGTGAAAAGTGTGGTAATGAAATTAATGATAGTGCTGCTGTATGCCATAAATGTGGTTGTCCGGTAGAAAATAATAATTTTTCACCAACTTCGGTTTCATCCGGCGCACCTATTATTAAAGATGGAGAAAAAAGAACTTTAGCTGATTGCGCCATTGTTTTTTCAGTTTTATTTCCTATTGTAGGATTAATTCTTGGTATAATTGGTACGGTAAAATATAAAACTGCAAAATTAAAAAATAAATGTATTGCTGCAATACCAATATCTATTGTAGTTTGGTTGATTTCAATGTTTATGTTTTGGTGATAAAATATGAAATATTGTAAATATTGTGGATACAAAATTGACGAACAATGTGTAATGTGTCCGAATTGTCAAAAAATATTAAATACAGATTTTATTGTGACAGTTATAAGAGACTCTCAATTTATGGCTGTAAAATCTAAAATTAAATTGGAAATTGACAATTCTAAAACTTATGAAGTTGATAACGGCGAAACTTTGCGAATAAAATTACCTCAAGGAAATCATACATTTAAATTTCATTATTCATTCAGGTCAAAAATTGTGAATGTAAATT
>JAJBVR010000055.1 GCA_020859725.1 Clostridiales bacterium
GATCTTCACCGCGTAGCGCTTATAGCAACTGCCGCCGTTTTATTTATTTTTATACTTGCAATAAATTTGCTATTTTCATTATTGATAAACAGGGAGAAATCAAATTAAATGAAACAAATAAATAAAATCGCGTTTTTACAGCGGCTTAAAATGTATAAAAAACACCAGAAATCCCTTGCGGCGGCAATCCTTATTTTGATTTCGGCATTGATTACCTGCGCGGTTATTATATTTCTTATTGGATACATTCTTGTAAAAGGAGTGCCTAATTTAAGTCCGCGCCTGTTTGAGTGGAATTATAATTCCGAAAATGTGTCTATGATGCCCGCAATAATAAATACGTTTGTTTTTATATTTTTATCATTGCTGTTTGCCGCTCCTGTGGGAATTTTTGCGGCAATATATCTTTCAGAGTATGCCTCAAGAAAAAATAAATTTGTAAGGGTAATACGTATAACGGCCGAAACACTTTCGGGCATACCGTCAATAGTTTACGGTTTGTTTGGGTATCTTATGTTTTCGGTTTCCCTTAAAATGGGATATTCGGCGTTAGCCGGCTGCTTAACTTTGGCAATAATGATTTTGCCTCTTATTATGCGAACAACAGAGGAGGCAATGAAATCGGTGCCGGATTCATATCGTGAAGCCGGTTTCGGGCTCGGAGCGGGAAAACTCAGAACAATATTTAAAATTATTCTCCCCAGCGCGATACCCGGCATACTTTCGGGCATAATTTTAAGTATAGGCAGAATCGTAGGGGAAACAGCGGCTCTTATTTATACCGCCGGCACCGTTACGGGAGTTGTAAAAAGTCTTTCGGATTCGGGGCGAACATTATCGGTACATATGTATGCTCTTCTTTCGGAGGGCCTTTATATGAATGAAGCTTATGCTACCGCCGTTATACTTTTAATTGCGGTTATAATCATTAATGCCGTTTCATCAGCGGCTGCAAAAAAATTTCAGGGGGGAAAAAGTAAATTTTTATGGATAAATTTTCAATAAAAAATCTTGATTTGTTTTATAATGATTTTCAGGCTCTTAAAAATATAAATATAAATATTGATCAGAATAAAGCAACAGCATTTATAGGCCCTTCCGGATGCGGAAAATCAACCTTGCTTAAAACATTAAACCGAATGAACGATTTGGTGGATGGGTGCAGAATAACGGGAGATGTTTTGCTGGATAAAAAAGTATCTATTCAAAAGATACAGATGTTAATGATTTGCGTAAACGTGTGGGAATGGTTTTTCAAAAGCCAAATCCTTTTCATATGAGCGTTTATGATAATATAGCGTTCGGCCCTAAAACGCACGGTGTAAGAAAAAAGAGCGAGCTTGATGAAATAGTGGAACCATCCTTAAAACAGGCGGCAATCTGGGATGAGGTTAAGGACAGGCTGAAAAAATCCGCTCTTGGTTTATCCGGCTGGCAGCAGCAAAGGCTTTGCATCGCAAGGGCGCTTGCCGTTAATCCGGAGGTTATTCTTATGGATGAACCAACATCCGCTCTTGACCCGATATCAACCTCAAAAATCGAAAGCCTTGTTATGGAACTTAAAAAGAAATTTACCATTGTAATTGTTACTCATAATATGCAGCAGGCGGAAAGAATTTCAGACAGCACCGCTTTTTTCCTTATGGGTGAAATAATTGAATTCTCAGATACAAAAAAATTATTCTCGAATCCCGAAAATGAAAAAAACAGCGGCATATATTTCCGGAAAATTAGGATAATATTTTGACAGAAAAATAAATTGGTGCTAATATAAATAATTAAATTTTAGTTTTATTATTTATTTTCGGAAGTTTTAAATATGGCGCATCCTAACAAGCATTTTAATACCATAACAAAGCACAGATTTTTAGTTATGCTTCATTGTTTCAAAGCGGGTATTCCGCTTCAGGGCTTAACGCATGATTTGTCTAAATATTCACCTGCCGAATTTATTCCGGGGGCGAAATATTATCTCGGAAACCGTTCTCCGAATGAGGGCGAACGAGCCGCCAGGGGCTACTCTCTTGTGTGGCTTCATCATAAAGGCAGAAACCGCCATCATTATGAATACTGGATGGATTACAGCACTGAAACAAAAAAAATGGAGCCTATCGAAATGCCGCTTAAATATGTTAAGGAAATGTTTTGCGACAGAGTGGCGGCAAGCAAAATTTATCAGGGAAAAAATTATACAGATGCTCATCCGCTGGAATATTTTGAAAATGCGAAAAGCAGAATTATTATTCATCCCAAAACGGAGGCTCTTCTTGAAAAACTACTTATAATGCTTAAGGAAAAGGGTGAGAAGGAAACGTTTAAGTATATTAAAAGCTTAAAATAGTATTATAAATAATTTCATAATACCAATGCTGAAAAAAGGAATTACTTTGAATTTTATCTTAATACCATCTCTTTTGGAATAAGCTTACAGATTAGAGATGAAAACTGCTTTTGGCAAGCGTTTTGGGTAAAATTTAATGAAATACAGCGTTTACGCACTATATCCAAAATTGAAGTAAAATTAAAAAAGCAGCTTAAAATACTGCCAAAATAAATAAACTAAAAGCCCGTGCTTGAAACGCGGGCTTTTAGTTATGCTGCTTTTATCGTTTTGAATTTTTGCCAAAACCGGGGTTAAAGGCATAATAATTTTTGCTGTTAAGCTTATCTGTAAGCAG
>JAJBVR010000140.1 GCA_020859725.1 Clostridiales bacterium
CACTATGGATATTCTTTTTACTATTGCAGTTTCATTTTACAATGCGCCAATATATAATTTGTTAATAAAAGTGTTGATTATCAGACACTTTTTATTATATAATAATAATTAAATAATATATTTAAAGGAGAAATGTATGGCAGGTCAATACGCTGTTTCTTTGCAGAAAATAATTGACTCCCACGGGCTGGAAATTGTTTATCTTCCCAAAGATGCGGATGAAATACTTATTAAAACAAATGAAATCAACCGCCCCGGATTGGTTCTGACCGGATATACCGATTATTTTGACCCGTTAAGAATTCAAATCCTTGGTTGGACGGAATTAAGCTTTCTTCAGAATATGGAACAGGAGGAACAGATTCGCTCTCTGGAATGCTGGCTTGGACTCCATCCTGCGGCGTCTGTTATAACAAGAGGTCAGGATATTCCTGAAAGTTTTGTTGAAATGTTTGAGCGATTTGAGGTTCCTCTTTTAAAAACAACCGAGGAAACTTCACCGTTTTTGGCGTCTCTTATTCAATATTTAAACACAAGCCTTGCCCCCAGAATAACGCGCCACGGTGTTCTTTGCGAAGTTTACGGCGAAGGTGTTCTGATTATAGGCGAAAGCGGCGCGGGAAAATCGGAAACGGCGGTGGAACTAATTAAAAGAGGACATCGGCTTATTGCAGACGACGCTGTTGAAATAAGGCGGACGGACGCTCACACGTTAATAGGCGCTTCTCCAAATAATATACGCCATTTTGTAGAACTGCGCGGTATTGGCATAATTAACGCGCGCCGTTTGTTCGGAATGGGAGCCGTTAAAGAAACAGAAAGAATAAATATGGTTATTCAGCTTGAACCGTGGGAATCCGTAAAGGCGTATGATAGGCTTGGGCTTGATAATGAATATTCAATAATTTTAGGCGTCAAAGTGCCTGTTATTACCGTTCCGGTTAATCCCGGCAGAAATCTGGCTGTTATTATTGAAACTGCGGCTATGAATAACCGCCAGAAAAAAATGGGCTACAACGCGGCGCGCGAGCTTATGAACGGGCTCGGTATGGATGATATAGAACCAAATGACAAGGAACTTGAAATTTGGCAAAATTCTTAAATGGGAGGAATAAAAATGTTAAGTATAGGTATTGATTTAGGCGGCACAAATATTGTTGCCTCCGTTGTAAATGACAAATATGAGATTCTGGGAACGGGTAAGCTTCCAACGGCAGTGCCGCGTTCAGCGGAGGAAATTTTTGACGATATCGCTTCTGCATGTAAAAACGCTATGAATCAGGCGAATGTAAATATAAATGATATTTCATCCGTAGGTCAGGGAACGCCTGGCACGGTAAACGGCGACGGTGTTATAGAATTTGCAAATAATCTGGGATTTGATAACGTTCCGGCTAAAGATATGCTTAAAGAGAGGCTGGGGGACGTTCCCGTTTATATTGAAAATGACGCTAACTGCGCCGCTCTGGGTGAAGCGTATGCGGGATGCGGAAACGGCGCTTCAAACTTTGTCGCCGTAACTTTGGGCACCGGTGTTGGCTCGGGAATTATTGTGGACGGAAAAATTGTTTCCGGTGTTAATTTCGCCGGCGGAGAATGCGGCCATATGGTTATTATGGTAGACGGTGAGCCATGCACATGCGGCAGAAAAGGCTGCTGGGAGGCATATGCTTCCGCCAGCGCGCTGATACGCCAAACAAGAGCCGCGATGGATTTGTATCCCGATTCCGCAATGCACGATATTGTTAAGGAGGAAGGAAAGGTCAGCGGCAGAACAGCTTTTGACGCAATGAGAAAAGGCGATATAGCAGGAACAAATGTTGTTAATAATTATATAAAATATGTGGCCTGCGGTTTGATAAATATTGTTAATGCGCTTCAGCCGGAAATAATATGCGTAGGCGGCGGAATATGCAATGAGGGTGATACTCTTATGGATCCTCTGCGCAGATATGTTCAGGCGGAAAGGTATTCAATCCACAGTAAAATTCAAACTAAAATTATGAAAGCGGAGTTGGGAAACGGCGCCGGTGTTATCGGTGCGGCGCTTTTGGGCTCTAAAAATCAGTAATAGACGCGGTGATATTTTGAAGGAATTAAAAGAATATTTGCAAAATTTTAATATTGAGTATTCCGAAAATGAACCTATGAGCGCTCACACCACATTTAAAATTGGCGGAGCGGCACGTATTATGGTATTTCCTAAAAACGTTTCGGAAATACAGAATATTGTTAAATTATGCAGAAATAATCAAATTCGTGTTATTGCTGTAGGAAAAGGCTCTAATCTTTTGGTTTCGGACAGCGGATTGGACGCTTGTGTTATCTGCCTTGGAAATAATTTCTCAAACGTTTATATGGCAGACGGTGAAACAGTTTTTGCCGAAAGCGGGGCTTCTCTTATTAAACTTTGCAGATTTGCTCTTGAAAATGAATTGTCCGGGCTGGAATTTGCCTACGGTATTCCCGGTTCGTGCGGAGGAGCCGCATTCATGAATGCGGGGGCATACGGCGGCGAAATGAAAGATGTGCTTATAAAATGCACGCACATAAATAAAAACGGCGATGAGGGAGAGCTTTGTAAAAAGGATTTGGATTTATCTTACCGCCACTCTGCTTATTATGATAATAATTGCATTATAACGGGCATTTTTGTTAAGC
>JAJBVR010000157.1 GCA_020859725.1 Clostridiales bacterium
ACCTAACATATATGGACTTCCGCCTTGTAACAACAGAAACCCGCAATATGATAATTCAAACGGCGATCCGTCAAATCCGGGAACATTTGATTTCAGAAAGTCATATTTAACGGTTGACGATGTTCAGGCATGCAACGCGAAAGATAACGGAGACGGAACCATTACTCTTGTTATTATGCCTAAATCCGGCTCAATGTCCATGCGCGGCGAAGATCCTCAGGGAAGATTTTTCCAGGTTCTCGGCGATATAGGCGCAACGGTTGATTCAATCAGTGTGCTTTCATGGGCAAGCGGCACTACAGAAGAAAACTGTATTGTTGATTATTCGGGCGGAACAGGTACTATTACTATTGATACCGCCACCAAAACAATTACGGCTGCTGATTATCATATGGCTGTTAAGGTTGAGGTTATCCATGCAAACGTTACTGTTATTAGAGACAAGAGCGCTTCTATTGATATTTCATATGATTTAACATATCCTGCGTCTGACAAGTATCTTAAAGAAACAAAAGATCTTACCAGAGCATAAGCAGCATAATAAATTTTATATGCTTTTAATTAATTCCCGTTTGATTTTGTACCAAGCGGGAATTTTTATAATAAAAAATAAATTTATTCTTATGAATTGAAAATAATAAGAATATATGCTATCATCAGTTTAAATTATTCTTATATAAATTTTCGTTTTTTTCGGAATTAAAATTAATTATTATGTAATTGTTAAAAGGAAGTGTATTAAATTGCTTGATTTTCAAAATATATCAAATATCAATGACGGGGTTAAAATGTTTAATAAAACAAAAAACGCTTACTTAATTGATGTAAGAACAAAAAAGAGTATGATGACGGTCATATACCCGGCAGTATAAATATTCCGCTTAATGAAATCAGCGGCGCGGAAGCTGAAATTGATGATATGGAATCTCCTGTTTTTTTATATTGTAAAAGCGGAAACAGAAGCTTTCAGGCGGCGGCAATTCTTGAAGAAACGGGCTTTACAAATATCCGCAATATAGGCGGAATAATTAATTACAGCGGGAAAATTGAAAAATAACGGTGCGAAAAGAGACTGTTTCATTTGATTTTGAAACAGTCTCTTTTTATTTTATATTATACAAAATTAACGTTATTGTCTTTTATCCAATAGTAAATTTTCACGATATATGCCAAAACCTGAGGTCCTCTCATAAGCTGACCGTACCAAGGTGCGTCAAGAGCATCGGGGTTTTCCATAAGCTCTTTTATTTTTGAAATATTGAGCATATCATACAGCGGGCATGATTTATCCTTTAAAACATAATTTATCATTTTGCAAACCTCATTAAAGTAAACAGGATTATGAGTTTTGGGATATGGGCTTTTTGCGATATGTTATTTCATAAGGAAGCTCATTCTCAAAGGCTCTTCTGAGAACTCCCTTTTCTCTTCCTTTCAGTGATTTAATGCTCCAAGGCATATTATAGGCGTATTCAACTATTCTGTAATCGCAAAACGGAACACGCACTTCAAGCGAACTTTCCATACTCATTGAATCCTTGCGCACCAGTAAAGTTTGCATAAACCAATCAAGATTAAGCCGAAACATTTCGCGCATTCTTTTATCTGTTTTACTGTCTGTATCCAAAACAGATGTTTTATAAACTGTTTCAAGATACCTTTGATGAACATATTCATCACCGTTGGGAAGTAAACCGTCCTTTAAAATGCTTTTTCTTACATCTGTGGAACGGCTCCAGGGAAATGTTTCCTCAAAAAGAATATCCTTGTTATGATACCAAGGGTATCCTCCGAAAATTTCATCGGCGCATTCGCCGGAAAGAGCCACTGTTTCATGTTTTTTTTACTTCTTTGCAAAACAGGAACAAAGAGGAATCAACATCTGTAAATCCGGGCATATTTCTTGCATACGCGCTTTCGATAAGCGCATTCGCCACATCCTTATTGTCAAGTATAATATTATGGTGAATACTGCCCACAGCTTCGGAAATAAGGTCTATATAATCGCTGTCCTTATTAGGCTGAAAAACGCTTGATTTGAAATATTTATCATTATCAATATAATCTACCGAATATGTGTTTAGCTTTTCTCCGTTTTTCCTGTAATTATCAGCGGCAACTTTGCTGATTATTGATGAATCAAGCCCGCCGCTCAAAAAAGTGCAAAGCGGCACATCGGAAACAAGCTGCCTTTTTATGGCGTCTGTAACCAAAAAGTGCGTGTGCTCAATAGTTTCCTTTTCATTTTCGGTATGCTCTGACGCCTCAAGCTTCCAGTATTCGCATATTTTGGCTTTTCCGTTTTTATATGTCATATAGGTTGCAGGAGGAAGCTCGCTTATATCTTTGAAAACAGCCGTGCCTATTGTTTTGGCGGGGCCGAGCATAAAAATTTCGTTAAGCCCGTTTTTGTCAACATCGGATGAAATTTCCGGAATAAGCAAAAGGCTTTTTATTCTGCTGGCAAATGCAAATATTCCGCTTTTTTGTGAATAATAAAGCGGTTTAACTCCGATTCTGTCTCTGCAAAGGAAAAGCTCTTTTTCCTCATCATTCCAAACGGCATATGCAAAAATTCCGTTTAGTTTTCGGCAGCTTTTTTCTTTCCAGCAGTGGTAAGCTTTAAGTATAACTTCTGTATCGCAATGTGTATCAAAGCTG
>JAJBVR010000012.1 GCA_020859725.1 Clostridiales bacterium
AGTCATTCTTTTTCGTCTTTTTGACTGTTGCACTTACATTGTATATTCACCACTTTAAATTAAAACCGAAAAAAATTAATGTACATACTCATATTCACAAACATTTAATTTGCCGCATCGGTTTTTTCTTCCGGTTCTTTGCTTTTATCCGAATCCATTTTAAAGACATAATCATTCCCAGGAAAAACTGCATTAAGAACTATTCCGGCTATCGCGGCAACGGCAAGAGCGGTTAAGCTGATATTGAATTTACCGATTGTAAAATCAAGAGAACCTAAGCCAAGGGCTGTTACAAGAATTACGGCAATTATAATAAGATTTCTTGATTTAGTTAAATCAACTTTATTTTCAACGACATTTCTTACTCCGACCCCGGAAATCATACCGTAAAGAACAAAGGAAACCCCTCCGATTATTGCAGATGGAATTGTGTTTATAACAGCGGCAAATTTGGGAGAAAAAGACAGCAAAACCGCAACAACAGCCGCTATTCTTACAACACGCGGATCATAAACCTTTGTTAACGCAATGACTCCCGTGTTTTCGCCGTATGTTGTGTTTGCCGGACCTCCGAACAGTGCGGACATCGAAGTGGCGAGTCCGTCGCCCACAAGTGTTTTTTTAAGACCGGGATCGGCAAGAAAATTTCTTTCAGTAGTGGCGCTGATTGCAGAAATATCCCCAATATGTTCCATCATTGTTGCAAGAGAAATCGGCATAATTGCTATAATTGAGCTTAAAGCGAGCCCGCTGTTGCTCACATTTCCGAATACCATTCCTTCTTCTGTAATCGGAAATCCAATCCAAGCAGCCTCTTTAATAAGAGTAAAATCAACGGCATTCATGCACACAGCCGCAATATAAGAAACAATGATTCCTACCAAAATAGGAATTATTTTAACCATTCCTTTTCCCCAGATGTTGCAAATGATTATTACGGCAAGAGCAATCAAAGCAAGCGGCCAATTTGTTTTGCAGTTTTCAACCGCAGAGGATGAAAGGCTGAGACCTATTGCTATAATTATAGGGCCGGTCACAACCGGCGGGAAAAAACGCATTACCTTTTGAATGGGGAAAATTGCAAATAAAGCGGCAAGAATAAGATAAACAAGTCCGGCACAAACTACGCCCAAGCAGGCATACGGAAGCATTTCATTATTCGGTTTTCCGTCAATCATCGGAGCAACGGCGGCGTATCCGCCCAGAAAAGCAAATGACGAACCCAAAAAAGCCGGGATCTTTCCTTTTGTTATTAAATGAAACAAAAGAGTTCCGAGCCCTGCCATAAGCAGTGTGGTTTGCATATTTAATCCTGTAAGAAGAGGCACCAAAACAGTAGCGCCGAACATAGCAAAGGTATGCTGAAATCCGAGTATCAGCATTTTAGGCTTTCCGAGAGTGCGGGCGTCGTATATTCCCTGTTCACCCAAAACTGCTTTGCTTTTTTCTTTTTTATGTTTTGCCATATTAATTTCCATAGCCTTTCCGACTACAATACAATTTATTATTAAAAACAGTTAATACGCTTTGCTGTAGCCGTACAAGGCGCATAATTGGAAATTCTGGTTTTCAAAAATACTGTAGAATGATTTAAGGTCAATATAACGCAACAGTGTGAAAAATCCACTGTTTTGTTATTTTGTTCCGAATATCCTGTCTCCGGCGTCTCCAAGACCAGGAACAATATAACCGCTTTCATCAAGATGGTCATCAAGACCGGCAGCATAAATTTGAACATCGGGATGAGCCTTGCTTAGCGCTTCCAAGCCTTCCGGCGCCGCGATAATACAAAGGAATTTTATTGAGCGCGGATTTCTTTTTTTAATTTGCCCTATGGCGTCAATAGCAGAGCCGCCTGTCGCAAGCATAGGGTCAACAACAAATACATCTCTTTTTTGAATATCCTTAGGCAGTTTGCAGTAATATTCAACAGGCTCCAGTGTTGTTTCATTACGATACAATCCGATGTGCCCTACTCTGGCGGACGGAACAAGCTGAAGCGCGCCTTCAACCATACCGAGCCCTGCTCTTAAAATAGGAACAAAAGCCAGCTTTCTTCCAGCTATTTCCTTGCAATGAGCAACTCCGCACGGAGTTTGAACGTTTTTGCTTTCAAGCGGCAAATCCCTTGTGGCGTCATAAATCATAAGCATTGCTATTTCATTAATAAGATCTCTGAATTCTTTGGTGCTTGTATTTACATCACGCAAAATAGAGAGCTTATGCTGTATAAGAGGATGATTTAAAATTACTGCTTGCTTTTCCATATTTGTTATTTCCCTTCGTATTTAGTCTATAATAACATATCACAGAAATCTCCGTTATTCAACAAAATACGACTTACAAAACGGTTACAAAACTGTTAATTCAAACAGCGCCTGAGTATTTATCAGCTAAATTCAAATTATAAAATCAATTATTTTTTGTGTGAAATCCGGCTGAGTATTTTACAAATCAATGATTAAAAATTATTTAAATCAGCATGTAAAGTTTTCTTTATTTCTTTCCAATTCGGACAGTATTTTTTAAGTTCGTCATAAAACGCAGCAGAATGATTCGGTACACGCAAGTGGCACAATTCATGCATTAAAACAAATTTCACGGCATTTTCATCATAAGCGGCCAATTTGCCGTTAATGGTTATAAT
>JAJBVR010000155.1 GCA_020859725.1 Clostridiales bacterium
ATATAATATCATATTAAATTGCAATAATCAAATGTCAAATTGTAAACCTTTTAAATATAAAATAGTTGACAATTTCCTTTTTATGGATTATAAAATTATAAAAAAGAAAGGGAATTATGATTATGAAAGAAAAAACTGCCCAAACATCAGAAAATAAGAAAAAGAAAAAAGTTAAAACAGCGGATTTGGTGTATATAGGAATATTTGCCGCGCTTATAGCCGTATGTGCCTGGATTCAGATTCCGTTTACGGTTCCGTTCACTCTTCAAACAATGGGTGTTTGTATAGCGGCGGGATTGCTGGGCGCCGAAAGAGGCACATTTTCCGTCCTTGTATATATCTTAATAGGGCTGATAGGGGCGCCGGTTTTTTCCGGGTTTCAGTCCGGCCCCGGTGTTTTGTTCGGCATAACGGGAGGATATATAATAGGATTTATATTTACGGCAATTACAGTTTGCCTTTTTGTTAAATTTCTTGGAAAAAAAGGCTGGGTTTATTTTGTTTCAATGGTTTTGGGAATTGCTGTTTGCTATGCTTTCGGCACCGCGTGGTATATGTTTGGCTATTCCCGCGGAAACGGCGCCGTTACACTCGCGGGGGCGTTAAGCATGTGTGTTGTTCCTTTTATAATACCCGATTTGGTAAAAATCGCTTTTGCAGCGTTCATTTGCACAAAATTGAATAAAAGAATTAAGCTGTAATTTGATAAAGTATTACAAACTCTCATTTATGTAAAATATTGTAAAATAATTTATAAATTTTGTTGTAAAAATTTTATTAATTTAGTATAATATTTCTGTAAATAATATTTTGGAGGGTTAAATATATGTCTGATTGCTGGTTAAACGGAAAAACCTGTATTGTAACAGGCGCGTCCGGAGGTATGGGAGCCGGAATTGCCGCTACACTTATAAAAAAACACGGCTGCAAGGTTATAGGGGTAGCAAGAAGCGAGCCTAAAATGCTTAAGTTTATTGAAGAACTCGGGCCTCAATATGCCGAGCAGTTTACATACAAGCTTTTTGATGTTTCAGTAAATGAAAATTGGGTTGAATTTGCAAAGGAACTCAGTGAAAATGGAGTTCAGGTGGATATACTTGTTAATAACGCGGGTATTCTGCCCAAATTTAAAAGATTTGACAGATATGATATGGATGAAATAGAAAAAGCTATAAATATTAATTTCTATTCATGCGTTTATTCAATAAAGGCGTTTTTGCCCATGCTTATGCAAAGCTCTACACCGGGTATAATTAATATTGATTCCTCGGCGGCGTTAATGAGCTTGGCGGGAACTTCTATGTATTCGGCTTCAAAGGCCGCTCTTAAGGGCTTTACGGAAGCTTTGAGGGAGGAATTCAGAGGCAAGGTTTATGTTGGGCTCGTCTGCCCCGGCTTTACCAAAACCGATATTATGCGCGATCAGGCTTCGGAAAGCGGAAAAGGTCAGAAGATTATTGATATGATTTCAACAAACTGCGACCTTATGGTTAAAATGATTATGTTTGGAATTGAGCATAAGCAGGCGCTTCAGATTCACGGAATTGACGCTCATGCGATGAACATTTTCGGAAAGCTTCTTCCGGTAAACGGTTCACGCCTTTTCAGCGCGGTTATGAAAGCCGCCGATGTTGATATTTTTAAGGAAGTTTTTAAGGATTAGTTTGTAATTTTTCAGAGCGAAGCGGCGCAAAGGCGCGCTGTTTCGCTCTTTTGCGTTTTTATGGATTTTGTGGGTGATTATTTATGAATACCGTATCGGATGTTACATCAAAAAAATATATGAATTTAAAGGAAATAATTTCATATTCTTTGGGGCTTTTCGGATTTCAGGCAATAGTGGGTCTGCTTAATTCCTATCAGGCTGAGTTTGACGCGTCTGTTCTCGGCGCGGATATAGCGGCAGTTGGGATTCTTATTCTTATTGCAAAAATTTTATCAGCTGTTTTTGACCCGATTGTGGGCAATATGATAGACAGGTCAAAACGAAAAAACGGAAAATTCAAATCCATGATATTATATTCGCTTTTGCCTCTGCTGGTTATGACTGCCGTTGTGTTTGCGGATGTTCCTTTTAAAAACAGCAAAACTGCTGTTTATATTTGGATTTTTGCCACCTATCTTATATGGAGCCTGGCTATGACGATGGGCGACGTTCCTTCACAGGGAATCGCGTCTGTGCTCACTCCCAATCCAACGGAGCGAACAAACGCCGTGTCTGTTTCAAACACTTTTAAGCAAATCGGTTTTTCCGCGTGCGTTGTTATAGTTCCTGTGGTTTGCCTTATTATTCCGAACGGTTCAAAGGTTTTTGTTTCCTCGGGAGAAACGGATACGCCGATGATCGCTTCCGAATATTTTTGGACGGCTGTTTTAACCGCTTTGCTCGGCTGCGCTCTTTTTGCCCTTATTCCGCTTGTCAATAAAGAAAGAGTTCCCTATGTTTCCGAAGAAAAAACAAGCTTTAAGGATATGGCGGCTGAGCTTAAAAACAATAAGCCTTTCCTTTTGGTGATTGTTTCTTATTTTTTGGGATTCGGCAGGCAAATGGCAATGTGTATACAGGTGCAGGCCGCAAACGTTCTGCTCGTTTCTCAAAATCTTGTGGCGGTTTTGGGAATTGTAACCGCCGTGGGCTCAATGAT